>CANJAW010000064.1:0-9651 GCA_947472215.1 Chitinophagaceae bacterium | reverse complement strand
GTGAAGCAATTTTAATATTATTTCAAATATAAACATATTTATTTGACAATTATCTATATTTATGAAATATTTTATAAATTATTTTCAACATAATGGCATTTTGTGTAGATTTGCATACTAAGTTGTTACCATCCATCAACCAATACTGTGGGGTGATGAAATTTTTGGCAGACATGCCCCCTTGTCTCGGGGGTGGAGATCACAGGATAAATATAGCATAGAGCCGAGCCAGTAGCAATACTGGTCCGACCAGGGTCGACCACTCAACTTTGTGCTACAACTAACTGCTCCGTGGAGGTTCGATCCCTCCCCCTACAGCATCCTTTTAACCTGAAATGCAATACTATATTGTATTTCAGGTTTTTTTATGCCTGTTCGGTGGCAGAATAGGTGGCAGTTTTTTAAATATGCTCCCTGCCTTTTATTCTAAAGCACTAAAAAGGCAACAAACTGCCATTAGTCTTAAAATCAAAACATATTAGCTTAATAATATGCTTTCTCTACAATAAGGCACAAAAAAACTTTTGTACCTCTTATTTTTTAAACCCTATCCTTTGCCGTTCCTTCCATTGTTGCACTTTTTCGTTTTCATCTTCTTTTTTATCTAGTAAGTTTTCTAAGGCATCATAAATGGAGGCCAATTGCACATCATGTTCGCCAACACGGGTTTGCAACTCTGTACGCAATTCGTGTATTTGTTCTGCGAGGTCTTTATGTTTATTTACAAAATGCCGTATGGCTATAAATGCCCTTACAATGGCAATATTCATATCAACTGCCCTTTTGCTCCTTAATACACTTGCTAGCATAGTAACCCCATGTTCTGTAAAGGCAAAGGGCGTTACATTGGTATTTCTTTTGTTCTGTGATGCGGTCACATTTTGCGACCGCATACCCCCATTTTCAGATGCGGTCACAATTTGTGACCGGATAGTTTCCCATTCTTTTGCTGTAATTCTAAACATAAAGTCTTCAGGGAACCGGTAATTATTCCGTTTTACAGCCTGATTAAGAACTTTGGTTTCCACCTCATACAATTCAGCTAAATCAAAATCTAGCATTACCCTTTGCCCCCTTACATCAAATATCTTGTTCTGTATTATCTGTAAACTCATTTGGTTTTTTTTAATTGTTCCGTTCTTATACTGCCTTTAAATGGTTGGCAATGGTGGCCTGTTTTAATTCACGTTGGGTAAACTTTTCTTTGATGCGTTCGGCTATTCCCTTTGGTGTTTCCCGTATGTATTTGTAAAAAGATTTTTCGGTAGTGTGGCCACTCAATGCCATTATTTCGCTAATTTCTAAATCCCCGGCCTTGTACTCATTTGTGCAAAAAGTTCGCCGGGCGGTATGGCTGCTGATAAATTCATATTTAGGTTTTACGATTTTAATATTCTTACCGCCCGTAATTTTATGAATGGTTACTTCTTTGGCCAGTATTTCGCATTTTTTGCAAACCTCATACAAATAATCATTGTAATTTTTGTTTGATATACCGGGAAGGGTGTAGTTATACTTTTCCAAAATATCAATCACCACTTTCGCCATAGGAATAATAACCTGTTTGCCACCTTTGGTTTGTAGCAAGTCAATCATGCCGTTTGAGATGAGCTCGGGTTTAACCTTCGAGAGATTACTATGCCGTAACCACGTGTAACAACCAATAACAAACATTGTACCAACCCCCTATAAACTGGATTAATTGCCAAATGATCTACAATAAACATATCGAAATAAAATAGTTTATTTTTATAAAGCAGAAACGGTAAATATAGAATAATGTCAGCCACTAACAACGCGCAAGCGCAATTCGGCCATACAGGAAAAAACTTGATTCCCAATTCATCCAGCCAATACAGCATTTAGATGGTCAATAGCACCGAGTTTTCCAGCAAAATAGGGGAAATGAATGTTCAATCAGAATTGGGTTCTTGGTTCTCAATCATGCCCACCTGTATCTGAGAAACAAACTCACTATATAATTTCTGTCTGCTTTGTACAAATAAATCTTTGTTCTTAAGCACTGCTGCTTTAATACTCAATTGAGACTCATCTAACTGGGTTTCAAGCAAATCGTCAATTGAAAACAAATACAACTCTATTATTACCTTGAGTGATGAAATACCCTTTGGTGTAGCCAGGTAGATTGCACTTTTTTTAGTTCCTCTTGGATTTAGTTTGTAAATAAGGCCATCATTGGCCAGGTTAGCCAGACGGCTTGCCAACACATTGCTTGCGATTTTTTCTTTTGAATTTAAAAACTCTTTTACCGTAGTTTTTCTATGAAGCAGCATATCTCTTAAGACCAACAAAGACCATTTGTCGCCCAAAAAATCAATTGACACCGCAATTGCACAAGTAGATCTATGGTGTGAATATTTCAAATAATCATTGCCTCTTTTACAAAGATACGGACTGAGTAAAAAATGATACGTTAAAATCTGAAATAAAAAAATCTAAACAAAAGCAGATACAAATTGAATTTGGCTGGCACAAAAAAATAGAGACCTCTATAACTAGAAGTCTCTACAAAATATATTTTTGAAAGAAGGTTACTTTTTGGGGGCGTCGCCTGATGCGGATATTTGACTTCCATTATAGTAACCAACCTGCCTAATTATCTTGCCTTCATCATTGAAAGTATGTGATACGTGATAATAAATACTAAATTTTTTATTATTGCTTTTATTTCTCATTCTCATAGACCACCAAGAGTCAACGACAGAGCCGGGTCCTTCATGATCTAACATGTCTGGATATCCTTTTTCATCAATACCGAGAATTTCAAATTTTGAAATAAGATTTTTATAATTATTTTTAAAATCATTGATACCAATAAATGTACCGTAAGGAAGATTAATATCATCAATTCTTGCAGTAGATTCAAAGTCAACAAAAGCCTCTTCAATTTTACCTAATTCTAAATTTGAAATATGCTTTCTTACCTTAACAATATTAGGGTGATTTTTATACAAAATGCCATTTGTTAATGTTTGAGCAGATTCAGTGTTTTTTTGCAGCACGGCCATATTGGTAGAAATCATAAGGCTTTTAACTTTAGTACCTTCTGTATTTAAATTAACGACAAAATCACAGGGCATTAAAATTTTAAATCCAGTATTTTTATTAATGCCATAAAAAAAATCATATAGATAAATTGCAGTGCCGTCTTTTTTGTATTCAAATGCATCTGGATAACTTTCTCCCCTACCTTTTATAGCGAAATTTAAAAGATTCGCATTCCAATACTTAGCCTCTTTTATATAAGCGATTCTATCTTTTCCTTTATAATCCCAATCAGTATTTAAACTATTAAAAGCTTTAAAATCATCCGTGGTTAATTTGGAAATGGCACTTGAATCTGCATTTACGTAGGCCTTGATTAAATTTTCGGCGACATCGATACCAGGATGTTTATCATAGATAATTCCATTGTCATTTTTTTGAGCAAATGCCCCAAAAAAACTTCCTAACAATAATAGATTGATAAGGTGTTTTTTCATTTGTTTGTATTTAAAATGCCTACTCTAGTTGGTTTTCGGCTTACCCCAGTTTTAAAATACGCTATGCAGGTACCTGGGCAAAAATTTGATCTATGCTAAATAGGATAGCAACAAAGAACAAGGTTGTTTTTTTCACAGGTTGGTTTCTAAGTCTAACGTACCACAATGTAGCATTAATTAATTCTGTTTAACAATTAATTAATTATTGATACACTTTTTAAACAAAAACTGGTGATTCCTTACATTAAAACATCGTTTTAGACAAAATTCACTTGATTTCCAAGGCTGGGCGGCCTTACAAAGACAAAATACTAGCCGTATTTTCAGAGAGATTTAAATCTACTGTACTGTGGAGAATAGATATCGCCGGGGTTTTGCAACATTCCTGCCGATACATTGTAAGAGGGAGCCTTAGGCACCTCTATTTACTTTTTCAACACCAATGGCTTCGCCTGTTTTTGCGCCTTGAGTGCCAATTCAGTCGCTAAAAAACAATGTGCTTGCGTCATAGCTGTCTCCGTTCGGTTGATCAAGTCATCAACAAATAAGGGACCAAAAGGAAGCGTTTCATTATTGCAATCAATATGACGCATCTCTTGCTTGTTGACCAAATACAAATGATTGCCACCTTTGTTTCCTGATGCAACATCTGTGTTTTTACGCACTTCCATATACCCCTCGGTACCTAAGATGGTTAGCCTGCCATCGCCCCAGGTATCCAATCCATCGGGGGTAAACCAGTCTACCCGAATATAACCGGTGCCGCCATTGCCTTTTAGCATCACATCTCCAAAATCCTCAAAATTTGGATACTGCGGATAATGAACATTCCCCGTTTGCGACATTAAAATTTCGGCTTCCGTGGTACCCGTAAAATGTAAGAACTGGTCAAACTGGTGAGAACCAATATCGGTCAATATTCCTCCAAATCTTTTTTTGTCGTAAAACCAATCCGGTCTACTTCCATTATTAATTCGATGCGGTGCTAGGTTAACGGTTTGTATTACATTGCCAATGGCACCAGCCTTTACGAGCTCACTCGCCCTAAGGGTGGCCTTGTTTTCAAAACGCTCGCTGTACATAATGGAATAAATACGCTTCGTTTGTTTTTGCACTCTTTTCACTTCAGCCAATTGCTCCAAACTAATAATGCCTGGTTTATCCGTTAAATAATCCTTTCCATGCTGCATCACCCTTATTCCTAAAGGAGCACGCTCGTCCGGAATGCCGGAGCTTAATACCAACTGAATGGAAGGGTCTTCCAAAATTTCATTTTCGCTTTTTGCCAGCTTAGCCTCCGGAAATTTTTTAAGATAGCTAGCAACCAATTCAGGCTCTTTGGCATATAATGCCACCAACTCACCCCCGCCTCTTTTGATAGCCTCCGTCATAGAATGAATATGACTGTGATTGATATTGATTACTGCGAATTTGATTCGATTGGGATAAACTTTCATAGGACTAGGTTTACGAATGTTCTCTGCTTTTATTTTGTCTGACATAGCTCCAAACAAAAGCATACCGGACAAAGCGGTTGTATTTTTAATAAATTTTCGACGATTGGAATTTGACTGATCCATATTGATATAGTTATTTTATAAAAATTACTTTTAAAATTTTAAAGGGATTACTGCGCTATCAATTTCAATAATTGATGCAACTGAATACCCTGCATTTTTTGAAATGAAAAATTGATTAATTTTTCAAGTGGTCATCCTTACTCCTAGCAGTTGCTTTCGAATAATCGAGCCCCTTGTATTGATTGGCAATGAATGTAATGCCCTGTAATAAATGATTTTTAAAAGTGGCCTCCTGGTAATCTGCCTTGTCGTGTCCTAAAGTGGTAATCCAAATATTACCCCCTTCAAATTCTTGACACCAAACTGCTGGGAAAAAATTTGCGAAAGATCCGGCATTGGTTGAGATGATATCAGCTGGAGATTTTTCAAGCGTTGACAGGTCATGGGCCATCAATACTTTTATTCCGGGATAAAGTTGCTTTCCAAAGTAGCATTCATCTGCTTTGCTCCAAATAGCCGGTACACCTTGCATAGATGGATGGAAAGGGGCAATTTTTTTTATACTGAATACCTGGAATTTCGCATGCGATGAAAAAGTTTCGCCAATCATCATTTTAAACCAAGTCCAGTTTCGCTCTGTACCCGTAACGGAATGAATCCCCACAAAACCGCCTCCCGCTTCAATATATTTTCTGAATGCAAGCCGCTGCTCATCATTGTCAAATACATCATTGTTGGTACTGGAAAAAATCAGCAGGGTATATTTTTGTAAATTTTCTTCACTGAATACGGAAGGGTCATCTGATACATCCACCTTAAAATGATTGGCTTTACCCAACTCCTGCATACAAATTACTGAAGCTGCTATATTTTCATGCACATATCCCTTTCCGTTTTTGGTATATACCAACACGCGACTGTTTTTAAGTTTAGTAACTGCATTCGATGTTGAAAGCGAAAATGGTAAATTTATTTCAGGTGAATGGATGACTTTACATACTAGCAAGGATGGGCTGGCGAAAACTGAAGAAGATAGCAGCAATATTGCATTGGCTAAAATAATAGAAATTTGAATTTTGTATTTCATACAACAATATAACTTTTAGTTTATAAGATGATTTCAAATTAACCAATCACGAAAACGATGCAGTGACAAATAGAATTTTCAAAAGTAACAATGAAAATGCAAAGCAAGTACTGAAGATAACCTATTTTTCATTTACCCAATAATCTGTAAATAATTTGATGGATGCTGGCTTCTAAGAACCCCTATTTCCCTAAGCAAAGGGTAAAGTCCTAGGCTAAGTTCCCCATTGAGTTGATTCAAAAAGTTGATAAAGGCCTACTATTGACAGAACTGAAATAAATCTGTAATTTAAAGGGATTGTTCAACGTAGCTAAATTGTATACAAATGGAATTTCTAAAAAAAATCGATGCGTGGAGTGCAAAACATTATTCTTCCTGGATATTAATCATCAGGATTACCTTGGGGATTTGCCTTTTTATCAAAGGATTTGAGTTTATCAGAAATATTTCACTTCTTGAAAAAGACATAACAGCCATTTTTTTAAAAAAAAATGCCTTCTGGCTAACTACTATCATCCCCTGGCTCCACTTATTAGGAGGTGCAATGATTATTGCAGGCCTATTTACCCGACTATCTTCACTTGTACAAATCCCTATTTTGCTGGGTGCTATTTTTATCGTGAATGCCAAAAAGGTTTTTTTTTCAAATGAAGCTGATCTACTTTTTTCCATTGTAATACTAATACTGCTACTCTTTTTTTTACTTGAGGGAGGGGGTCGTTTTTCGCTGGATCACTATTTTTCGGAGCCTGAGAATGAGTAAACAATTTATTTAATTCGCTACATTTTGCAACCTTCATTCAATTTGATATTATTTAACTGCAAATGGATCTGAAAATTTTAGCTCCGTAAGAATGGTGTTGTCAGTAAGGGTATTTAGAAATGCCATCATATTGGCTATATCAGCTGTTCTTAAGAAATGTAAGGGGATAGCCTGTTTGCCGCTTCCTGGATTGCCTGCAGCAAACATCGCCTGGGCGTTGGCCACAGTTCCATTATGAAACAAATTGGACCGAATGCTAATATTGCGTAATGACACAGATTTAAAATTTCCCCTGCCATTAATTCCTAGGTCACTTGAATCAGAAAGTCCGAAGTTAGTTGCAGGACTACTGGTAATAAACATAGGCGGCGTATGGCAACTGGCACAGGTTCTATTCGCTGGTACCGTCAAAAAAAGCTGTTCGCCAGCAGCTTCAGCGGTCGTGAATGATTCCAAGCCCTGCTTTACCCGGTCATATTTAGACTGATAGGTAACAATGCTTCGTTCAAACTGGGCCAATGCCTTTGCAATCAATACAGAGTCGATCAAAGTACTTCCAAAAGCCTTTTGAAATAGAGACGGATAATAAGGTAAGGCCTTCACTTTTGCTTCTAATTGTGCCAACGTTACATCCATCTCTACATGATTTTGAATGGGCTGCAATGCCTGTTTTTCTACTGAAACTGCTCTCTCATCCCAAAACATCTTACCCGATTGGTAAAAGCGAATATTCAATAGCGACATCGAATGTCGGCTAGTGGTTGCTCCATCCAATCCTCTACTCAACGCGATGGAATCACCGAAAGAATTTTTTTGCTGGTGGCAGCTACTACAGCTAGTGGTATTGTTTCTGCTTAATTGTTTATCATAAAACAATACCCGCCCCAAATTGGCACCTGCATTGGTTATTGGATTATTGGAGGGCATATTATCGGTAGCGGTAAGGGCAGCCTGAACGTGCGCCGGATACGTATCCAAATAATTATAAGTAGTGAATGATATAATGGGCATGGTCGCTTTACTGCTAATAAGCACGCTGTCATTTTTTGAGCAGAACTGAAAAAGGATAACCAGAAGGAATAAAGCGGTAAGCGTGATTATTTTTCGCATAAAATGACATTGCAGGTTTAAAAATAATTTTTCAGATATCGGTAGGACACTGATTGAGGGAATAGGTTTAATTTACTTCCGCATCAGCCTATCTCAACCCATTCAATTCACATTTATTTAACCTTTACATCCATTTTTTTCTACATTTCTATTTAGTATAATTATATTTGCCACCCGATGGGACAAAAGAAATTACAGCGTTTTGCAGATATCAAAAACTTTTCCAACGTATTGGAATATCCAGTTGCAATGCAGGGGAAATGGAATTCATTTTTTAAAAATGATCATCCTATTGTATTAGAACTAGCATGTGGCCGAGGGGAATATACCGTTGGCCTATCTGCCCTTTTTTCCGAAAAAAATTTTATTGGTGTAGATGTAAAAGGCAATAGGATGTACATCGGAGCAAAAAAATGCCTTGATACAAATATCACCAATGCTGCCTTTCTTCGTACACAGATTACCTTGCTCACCGATTATTTTACTTCGGCAGAAGTGGATGAAATATGGATTACTTTTCCAGATCCCCAACTGAGGACTTCCAAAGCAAAGAAAAGATTAACTCATCCAGCCTTTCTGCGGCTTTACCAGCAAATACTTCAGCCAAATGGTTGTATCCATTTAAAAACAGATTCACCTAAGTTATACGCTTTCACCAAACAGGTGATTGAATTGTATCAATTACTACTAGTAGAGGATTGCAACGATGTATACGCCAGTAATCCAAGCGAATCGCTTAGCATTAAAACCCATTACGAAGCCTTAGACATTGCCGGCAGCAATACAATTTATTACCTCAAATTTCAATTACCTGCAACCATTCCCAATCTAGATGACCAATTGCAGCTGATGCTAAAGGAAACCGAAAACCAATAGTCACTACCCCATAAAAAATAATATGGATAACTTAGTAGAGGGAGAAGATTTTTATTACAATGAAGATGGCTATGTGGTGCTAACCCAAAAATACCATTTGCAAAAAGGGAACTGCTGTGGAAATGGCTGTAAACATTGTCCCTATGACTACTGCAACGTGGCTGCCGATCTAAGAAATGAATTACTCCATGCCGCAGCTAAAAATAAATTGTAATGCATGCAAAAGAAAAAAGCCGCCCATAACGATCTGCCCTCCCCAAAAAAAGAATACACTTTTTTTAAGGATGTGCACGAGGTGGTAAGGCAGATCCCAAAAGGAAGGGTAAGCTCCTATGGGGCGATTGCCCGTTACCTAGGCACTGGCTTATCTGCTCGAATGGTTGGTTGGGCAATGAATGCAGCGCATAATACCCATCCACCAGTGCCCGCACACCGGGTGGTCAACAGAAATGGCATGCTCACCGGCAAAGGCCATTTTACCCCTCCTACTTTAATGGAAGCACTATTAAAAAAGGAAAAGATCATTGTAAAAGATGATAAAATCATTGGTTTTGAAAAGGTATTTTGGGATCCGCTCATTGAATTATCCCTATAATGAATATTGTTTACAGGCTCACCAACTAAAGAACCGACAACAGTTTGTTACTTAAATGCTCAAATGCGATTTTTGGACTTACTTTTACAGTTCGGAACAGATTCCGCTTAATAAAAAAACATGGCTACAGAATCCATCATGGGCAAGATCACCTTTATCAATCATGATAAAGAATATGCAACGATCGAGTACATGCT
>CANJAW010000063.1:0-9663 GCA_947472215.1 Chitinophagaceae bacterium | reverse complement strand
GTAGCCAGCAGGCATCCTTATTTTTTGGATGGCAAAGGTAGGTATATTTGATTAAATCTAAAATTTTGAAAAAGATTTTTTGAAAAAAAGTGAAAATAAAATGTAAAAGCCCCCTATATCAATAAAAATGCCCCCATTAAGTGTCTAACTTTTTGGGGGCAGTCTAACTGGGGGCTCTTTTTTATGCAGCTAGCTTTTCTTTTTTTCGTTTTATTTGGAGGATAACGGAATCCAATGCCTCATCAAAACTCTCTTCGAATGATTTAGAGGAATGCTTGACAAAAATGTCACATTTTGGAATATGTACATTGATTTCAGCTACTTTATCCTTGATATTGTGTACTACATTATCAAGTTTTAAATACACGTCCACCTTTGTAATCCTGTCGTGAAATTGCAGAAGTTTCGAGACTTTCTTTTCAACATAGGTTACCAACTTGGAATCTGCTTCAAAGTGCACTGTCTGAATGTTTACGTTCATAGCGATCTAATTTATGGTGAGAGAACAATTGTGTGAAAAAATTGGAGAATCAAGCAAGGTGCATAGGCAAAATAATTTACAATTGATTGGAACTTCTTTCCACCCTACAAGTTAGTTCTTTCAGACTAAAATTGCAAAAAAAAGAAATCCTATTTCACTAGGTAAATCCCCCCCCTATTTTGGTTGATGTAGGCTTGGCTTTAAGCCTTGGGATGGGCTTTTTTATACACATCTTTTAGCTTTTCAATGGTATTATGCGTGTAAACCTGCGTGGCCGCTAGGCTACTATGTCCCAACAATTCCTTTACGGCATTTAAATCTGCACCATTATTCATTAAATGTGTGGCAAAAGTATGACGTAAAACATGCGGACTTTTTTTATCGATGGTGGTTACAGATGACAAATACTGCCTTACTACGTTATAAACATACTTAGGATACAACCGTTTTCCCTTTCCATTAACTAGTAAAAGTACGTTGTCAAAATGGTCGAACTGGGTTCTTTTACCCTCTTGGTAGTTTACTACTAACAACATAAGGTCTTTACTTATCGGCAACACTCGCTCCTTATTTCCCTTTCCCAGTACTTTAATATTCCCATTGCTAATATCAACCTGAGATTCTGTAAGATTTACCAACTCAGCCTGCCGCATACCAGTATTGTAAAAAAGCTGTAACAATAGCCGATGCGTTTTACCTTCCCAATTATCTGGAAATTCAACATGTGAAAACAAGGTATGGATGTCTTTTTCAGCCACATATTGTGGCAAGCGCTTCTTCACCTTGGGGGATATAATAGTCGCCATCGGACTGGTTAATACAACACCTTGTTTTAATTGGTACTTAAAAAAAGACTTAAGGGAGGATATTTTACGATTAAGTGATTTTGACTCCATACCTGACTCTTTCATTCCTGCCAGCCAAGTTCTCACAAAAGAAGCATTGATTTCGTCAATTTTTGTACTACCAAATTGTAATTCGATAAAATCAAAGAATCCAGTAAGGTCATTTTGATAGGAAACAATGGTATGAGGGGAATACCTTTTTTGAAAGGTAAGGTAATTTAAAAAGGCCTGTATGAGTGATTGATTGGTTAGGGGCATAAAAAAACTGATACCCAAAGTTACTGGATATCAGTTTACAATATTAAGATCGTGCCAAACAGACTAAATGTCTATTTTACCACTTGCTATGTTTTGCTTATAAACCGCTTTCAACACTTCCATACGACGTCTGATAGACGGCTTAATAAAAGCCTGTCTTTCTCTTAACTGAAGTAATACACGGCTCTTTTCGAATTTCTTCTTATACTTTTTTAACGCCTTGTCGATGTTTTCGCAATCTTTAGAATCTATTATTAACATTTGATATACCTCCTTTGGTAGTTTTTTTTAGAAGTGCAAAGATAGTAGAAATATTTAAATTTCAAAATCCAAATAATAAAAAAAGTAAATTTGCTGAATGTTTACAGGAATTATTCAAAATAAAGGGGTTGTCAGGGAGGTTACTTCTTCCGGAAAAAATATCAGTTTCTGGATTGAGTCCCCTATTTCGGATGAACTCTATATTGACCAAAGCATTGCCCACAATGGAGTTTGCCTTACAGTGGAAGAAACAAGACATGGCCAGCACAAGGTTACCGCTATACAAGAAACCTTGCAAAAAACGAATCTGAATCACTGGAAAATAAATTCTGTCATCAACCTAGAGAGATGCCTTCAAATGAACGGAAGATTGGATGGGCACCTTGTACAAGGCCATGTGGATTCGGTAGCCACTTGTACTGAAATAGTAGAAAAAGACGGAAGTTGGGAATACTTATTTCAATTTGATACAAAATTTGCATCCCTGCTCATCGAAAAAGGTTCCATCACTATCAATGGAATCAGCCTTACCCTTTTTGATGTGTCAGCCAATACATTCCGAGTAGCCATCATTCCTTATACTTTTGAGCATACCAATATGCAAAATCTATCGTTAAGCGATGAAGTGAACATCGAATTTGATATGATTGGGAAATATATAAATAGACTGATGGAATTGAAAAAATAATTTGAATCTCCCTAATGAAAAACAACTCAAAAAAAATTGATTTGCTCTTTTCAACAGCATGCAATTAAACAGCCTTTCCTTTCATTGCGTTACTTACTACCATATCCATTACCCGCTCTGCATAGGGCCGGGATAAATCATTTAATTCTTCGATCTTAGTATGTAGTAAATCTTTATCATTCATTGTAAGGGCTAGCTGCAAAGCCTGCATGGCAGCAGCTGTACCTACCAGCTCTTCCCTTGATAAAGAGGTAGTGTTTTTCTGAATAAACTTTTCGGTCGTTACTAATAACTGCTCCCCCTCTGTCCTTGCTTCTACAAGTGCTCTGGTAGCTATATCTTCCTTGGCATGGGTGATAGAATCCAGCAACATCTGTTCCAATGTTTCATCGGTTAAATCCAGCTGAGATCGAACTTCAATACTTTGCGTTACACCACTGCGCAATTCCTTGGCCTTTACCACCAAAATGCCATCCGCATTCAGTAAAAAACTTACTTCTACTTTAGGCAATCCTGCTGGCATTCCCGGTATTCCGGTTAAATCAAATTCAGCCAGTTTCCGGTTATCCTTCACCATATCCCTTTCCCCCTGAAATACCGATATCTTCATACCCCCCTGACCATCCTGATAGGTGGTATACTGTCGAGCAATGGAATGGGGAATTTTAGAGTTCCTTGGTATCAATACATCCATCAGCCCGCCCATTGTCTCTATACCCAATGAAAGGGGCGTAATATCCAATAATAAAAATTCCTTATTATTACCCGCCAAAATATCCGCCTGGATAGCAGCACCCAAGGCAACTACCTCATCTGGATTTACGGTATCATTGACCTGTATACCAAAAAACTGGCTAACCCGCTCTTTTACCAATGGCACCCTAGTTGAACCGCCCACCATTACTACCACCTCAATATCACTAGCTTGCAAACTGGCATCTTTTAAAGCAGCCGTACAACAATGGATTGTTTTAGCCACCAACTGCTCAATCAGTTCATTAAAAACGGACCTTGATATTATTAGCTTATCTCCATTTAACTCCTCCTCAAAAACATCCTGACTTGATAAATGTATTTTGGCAGCTTCTGCCTTCAGTCGGATGGCTTGGGCAAATTGCTGATTCAACCTAAGTTCATCCTCGGTTATTCCGGTCTGTTGTAACCAATACTTCACAATCAAATTATCCATGTCATCACCTCCTAAATAGGTGTCGCCATTGGTTGCAAGTACTTCAAAAATCCCATTGCTGATTTTTAAAATAGATACATCAAATGTTCCACCACCCAAATCATATACTGCGATTGTTTTTTCCATTGATTTATCCAACCCCAAGCCGTATGCTAAACTAGCAGCGGTGGGTTCGTTAATAATTCTCAATACATCCAACCCTGCCAATTTACCTGCATCCCTAGTTGCCTGCCGCTGAGCATCGTTGAAATATGCAGGCACGGTAATAACTGCCTTATTGACCGGCGTTTTTAAAATATGCTCGGCCCTTTGCTTTAACTCCTTTAAAATAAAGGACGATAGCTCAACCGGAGAATAGAATTTATCCCCCACCTGGACTTTTACAAGACCTTCCTTGTTGTCGTCTATAATATTGTATGAAAAAAAAGAAGCATTGCCTTTGATATCGTTAAAGGATTTTCCGATCAGTCGCTTGGCAGAAAAAATGGTATGCTGAGGGGCTGTTATCAATTTTTCCCTCGCCACTTCACCAACGGTAATATTTCCAAATTCATCAAAATAAATGACTGAAGGTACCAATGAAGCACTATTATGCTCCTTTAATGCAATAGGTTGCTTTGTTTCAGGGTGTATGATTGATACTAAACTATTAGTAGTTCCTAAATCAATTCCTATAATAATTTCCTCTTTTTGCAAACTACCGGTTGCTATATTAATCCCAATCTTTGCCATACAATCAATTCCCTTGTTAAAATGTAATGAAATAAATTATTTCAGGATTGCAAAAATAACAAATAAAGCAGGTGGATAGTTACTGACACTGCCCTAGGTCTTTCGAAATAGGAAATTAATTCCACAAAAAAAGCCCCCTTAACGAAGGGGGCTAACAATTTTTCAAATGATGTATGAGTACTTTTTTATTTATTTCCGCCGAATTGTTTTGCAGGTTACCCGAAAATAACATAGAGCGGATCTTTTTAACAAAGCTCCCAATGCAAGTTATTTAGTTGGCGCAGCTGGTAAAGTAGCAGTTGTCGTTACTTTCTTTTTTCCAATAACTCCGGAAAATCCAATGCTATGGAAAATTTGATAGGCGGCATTTTCAGTAACCGGCATACGATACTGAGAGTTAAGCTGGATGTACGTTTCATCAAAAAGATTAAACTGCAATCCAACACCAGCAGGTATAAATGCACTATAATATTTACCATACTTTGAAGCACCTGCACCTAAGGATAGATAAGGTGAAATCACATATTTGTCGGAAATCAATTTTAAGTTAACAACAGCAGCTACATCTACTAAAAGCTTAACAGAACCACTAGAAGCCTTATTTGGGATAGGATAATCTACACCAAAAGCAGATGCTGTAATTGAATAGTCAAGTTGGTTATTGATACCTTCCATATAACTGACACCAATTCCTGCATTCATTCGGCTGGTTTTTGACCAATCCTTACTACGGATTAAACTGGCTAAGCCATTTGTTCTTAAATCTGCTGGGGTACGAAAGTCACAAAAAACAAAATTTACACCCAGGGTTGAAGCCTTTTTATATTCACTTTGAGCAAATGAATTTAAAAATAGCCCAAAAGCTAAAACAGCTAAAATGATTTTCTTCATAATAAAGTTATTTTGATAATGTAACAAAAGTAGTTGGTTCAAAGCAATTCATAAAATTATTTATACATAATTTGATAAAAAGTTCCTATTCAGTGAGCTAGACAAAAATTAAACCTTTTATGCTGCAAAAATAGTTTTAAGCCCTATTTTGCCGTTTGGATGACCTCTACTTTAACTTTTACTAGCCCGTAAGCGGTAAAACCCAATTTTTTAGCCGCTTTTTTTGAAAGATCCACCAAACGTCGCATTTTTGGATGCAACCGGTCATTAACTACCACCTCTACAGATTTCCCATTCATTAAATTGGTAACCCTTACCAAGGTGCCTAATGGCAATACGTTACAGGCACAGGTTAGCTTATCCTGGCTAAATATTTCCCCACTTGCAGTAGGTCTTCCATTAAATTTATCTGCATAAAAACTTGCTACCCCAAAGCGAATATCGCCTAAAGACAACTCTCCCCCCTTCTTTTCATACCGCAACTTATGCTGAGCAGTAACAATGGAGCAACAAAAAAAAGTGGCCAAAACCAATACCCAACTAACGGATTTTAGTAGCTTATTTGGTTTACATACTAATTTATTCATACAAATCAATTAAATCCTACTCCTGCTTTTCTTGAAAAGACTTTTGTAAATGCTAACTAGCCCGTATAGTATTATCAAAAAAAACAAATTCCCATTAATTTTCTATTGGTAAAAGTAGGCAATTTAAATGGCATGCGCTTTTCGCAGGCATTTGTTCACTAGCAGAACTTTCTATGTTTTTTGATTTCAAGCCTTGTAAACTCAGCCATTTAATTCACTGATACGGGTATAAATTGGTAACACTGAAATAAATTAAAATATAGCTACCTTCCATCGCGCAATTGAAAGTAGCAGGACAATAATTAAAAATAATCTATATGCCCAAGTTTTCTAGGCTGTCTAAAATTAAAACAATTTTCTTTTTATTATTATTTCTCCTATTAAGTAAGACCTATGCACAAACCGCCTCCCACAATAAATATGGACTCCAAATAATAAGCAATTTTCCTGAGTACTTAGAAAGCATACAACAAGATGCTAACAATAAAATGGTTGACTTAACAAAACAATTGCCCGGCATATCCTTAGACATTCGATATGCAAGTGATAATAATTTTATGAAGACTAAATTATATGCTGAAACAAGTATCCCGTTTTTAAGAACACCGGTTGCCAATGCGCTGTCAGCAATTCAAAAACAATTAAAAAAGAAAAAATTAGGACTACTAGTATTTGATGCATACCGCCCCTATGCTATTACAGAACGAATGTGGGAATTGATAGAAGACGAAAGATATGTTGCCAATCCAAAGAATGGCAGTGGTCATAACCGTGGAATTTCCGTTGACCTTTCAATTATAAATTTAAAAAACAACCAGCCCTTACCTATGGGAACGGATTTTGACAACTTCAGCGATTCTGCCCACCATAGTTTTACAGGCCTCTCAAAAGAGGTATTACAAAACCGTTTATTATTAAGAACCATTATGGAGAAGAACGGATTCAAAGCATTAGAAACAGAATGGTGGCATTATTCTTTCGAAAATGCAGTAGGATTTGGGTTATTGGATTTGGATATTGAAAAATTAAAATGATTGAATAGCAAGTGATAGGATTTTCCCATTCAACGCAAAAAATAATGGATAGCAGTATTGAAAAATGTAGTGCCTATCGCAAATTTGACTTCTACACCCTGCTCCTTAGGGAATTTCCTAAATTGAAAATTTCATAATTATCAATTTATTTTTCATCACTCAATCGTTCTGGAAATTTGTTGTTCCAACATCATGAGGTCTGCCAAAACGAATGCAGTTACAGCTTCCAGCACAACCGGAACCCTCAATGCAATACATAAATCATGCCTTCCTTTAACAGAAAAATCTTCCACCATACCTGTTTCAACATTGATGGTTTGCTGCACTTTGGGAGTAGAAGATGTGGGTTTGATGGCAATTCGGAAAACAAGTTCATTGCTATTGGTGATGCCTCCTACTACGCCGCCTGAATGATTGGTAGTGGTTTTACCATCCATACGCTCAATGGAATCATTGTGGTCGCTACCAAACATCTTAGCTGCAGAAAACCCAGTTCCAAACTCAATACCCCGTACAGCAGGAATTGAAAAAACGGCATGGCTGATTAAAGATTCAGCAGAATCAAAAAATGGTTCCCCCAATCCTATTGGGAGGCCGTTTACCTTGCACTCGACAATGCCGCCAATCGTATCTTTTGCATCTATTGCCTTTTGTAATCCTTTTTCAGCATCGACTTCGCCGCCAATTTCAAGAATAGTTGCTTCCACTTTTACAGTAGGCAAAAGTTTTTTTGCAATGACGCCAGCAGCAACCAAACAAACGGTTAACCTACCGCTAAAATGACCGCCGCCCCTGAAATCTTCATAGCCGCCAAATTTCCTGGAAGCTACAAAATCTGCATGCCCTGGCCTTGGGACTGCCCGTTGTTTTTCATAATCTCCACTTCTTGTATTGGTATTGTCAAACAAAATTGTAATCGGCGCACCGGTAGTCTTGCCATTAAAAACCCCATTCATTATTTTGGGAATATCAGCTTCCACTCTTGGCGTGGTGCCTTTTGCACCTGCTTTCCTTCGATCAATATCCACAGAAAAATCCTCCACAGCTAAGGGAAGACCAGCGGGACATCCATCGATAGTAATACCTACACACTCACCATGTGATTCGCCAAAAATACTTACTCTGAAAATTCGACCAAAACTATTCATACTATTTTTTACCCTGATGGGTTTTTAAGTTAAAAACAATGAAAGAATGAAATTGATTACCTCGATATAATATAAAACTTACTTAACAACTGCACCCAGTTTTTTCAGATCAGCATAGAAACTAGGATAACTTTTATTGATTGCTTCCGCTTCTTCAATGAAAGTTTCTCCAACCGCCTGTAATGCAGCAACGGCACAAGCCATCGCAATTCGATGGTCATGATGCGAATGCACTGTAGCAGCAGTAACGCCGCTTCCTCCCTTTACTAACATTAGGTCATCTTGTAGTGTTATTTCAATGCCCATTTTACCAAATTCTTCTTGCAGGGTTAATCCGCGGTCACTTTCCTTGTGTGCCAAACGACTTACCCCCTCAATAACAGTAGTTCCCTCACAAAAAGCAGCTAACGCAACCAATGGAGGAAACAAATCCGGACAATCTGTAGCATCAAAATGGAAAGCCTTCAATTTACCTGGTGCGATTATAATTTGATCTTCCGCTATTGACACCACTGCTTCAGACATTGTCAAAGCTTGTAAAATTGCCTTGTCTGCCTGAGAAGAAAAAACATTCAATCCCCTAACAGTAATCTCTCCTGCTATGGCACCTGCAACCAATAAAAAAGCAGCTCCACTCCAGTCTCCTTCTACAATATACTTAATTGGCTGAAGGGGCAATTTATTTTTTGGATGTACTTCAAAAGATTCATATTGGTGGTTGATTACGGAATAACCAAAATCCTTCATTACCTGCAAAGTAAGGTCAATATAGGGCTTACTCTTTAAATTGCTTACTGTTATCGTAACTGGCTTTGTAGCGGCTTTACCATAAGCCATTAGCAGACCAGTTAAAAACTGGGAACTCAATGATCCATCAATGGTAATATCAACCGGCTTCAAAGGTCCTTTTATTTTGATTGGAAGCTTTCCATTGTTGGATTCAATTGTAATCCCAAGTACAGGGAATATTTCGTCAAAAAAATCCATTGGTCTCAATAATAAACTACCCGATCCATTGATGATTATTTCTTGCTCGCTTAATGCAGCTATAGGAGCAAACATGCGGATTCCCAAACCACTTTCTCCACAATCCATTTCTCCTGAAACAGGTTCCACTCCTTTACTTTCAATAACCAATTCGTTGTTATGATGGACTTGCACAATTGCTCCCAAATTAGCAATAACACCCAGCGCAGCAAGATCATCATTGCTTCTTCCCGGATTGCCAATATAGGTTGTGCCATCATTTAACAGCGCAGCAGCACAAGCCCTTTGCATGGAACTTTTAGAAGTAGGTGCATTGATGATCCCTGAAATTTTACCCGGTTGTATTTTTACTATCACCTTATAAACTTTGTATAATTAAATCCTGTAACTGCACCATTGGAATGGGGCAAACAACGGCTTCGCCAATTTTGTTGAGCAAAACGAAATTCATTTCTTTACCAGCCCTTTTTTTATCCATCTTCAATATTTCCCAAATCTTTACCCAGTCAATTTTTAGTTGAGTAGGGAGATGGTATTTTTCTATTAGTCGAGCCAACCTTTC
>CANJAW010000062.1:0-9682 GCA_947472215.1 Chitinophagaceae bacterium | reverse complement strand
ATAATTATATTTTTCTTCGAACTCGGTTACAGAATTGACTGCTCCTTTTTTAATATCAATAGACCAATCCGTTGTTGAATTGGGTGCTAAATTAGGTGTCCAAAGATGTTCTTTTATTAACCAGTCTATACCACCTGCTTCTCCTAACACCATTGCACGCTGATAAGTTTTAGGCACCATTGCAATTGCTGGGCAAATTGTATAATCATGAAAATCACGAATGTCTCCTACTTGCATATCATTCCATCCACTGGCATTCGTAATTAGTCTGGTTGGGTCTTTCTTTTTTATTGAGGCGGTTAATCTTTCTGTGTCGTATTGACCCCAACTTTCATTAAACAATACCCATTGAACAATGGAAGGATGGTTATACAGTTGGTCCACCATTTTTTCGTGATCTAATTCTACTGGCAAAAGTTTTACGCTATTTAATGAGTCTAAAAATTTTGTAGGGCTCACCATGTCTTGCCAAACCAAAATACCCAATTGGTCGCAATGATAATACCAGCGCTCTGGCTGAACTTTCATGTGCATCCGATCCATATTTGCACCAATGCTTTTTAAATATTCAATATCGTATCGTAAAGCTTGATCTGATGCTGGCGTAAGTATCCCATCAGGCCAATACCCTTGATCTAATGGGCCAAGTTGATAAATGGGTTTATTATTTAAATGGATTCGCATGAAGCCTTCAGCATCTCGCGCCATTGAAATTTTTCGCATCCCAAAATAACTAGTTAACACATCTATTATTTTACCATCATTAATTAAACTTAATTTTAAATCGTATAAAAAAGGATTTTCAGGACTCCATAATTTTGGATGTGGAATAGTAAGTTTGATAATATTCCCTACTACATGAGTTCCAGATAAAATTTCTTTCCCTTTTTCAAAAACCTGAATACGCACCTGATTTTTTAAGTTGGATTCATTTGGTTGAATCACCAGAGAAATGGTTGACTCGTCAACATTTGGAATAATTTTAAAGCTTTCAATAGCACCTTGGTTAACGGGCTCTAGCCAAACTGTTTGCCAGATTCCACTTGTAGCGGTATACTTGGTTCTGTTCCTGATTTCGGGTAGGGATTGTTTACCTATTGGTTGTGCGCCCTCGTTGGTAGGATCCCAAACAACCAAACTGATTTCATGTATGGGACTACTGTTTAAAAATCGAGCAATTTCAAACTGAAAATGATCATACCCACCTTTGTGCTCTCCGACAAATTTACCATCCACCCAAAGCTTGGTATCATAGTCAACTGCTTCAAAATGCAATAAGAGTTGCTTGCCAGTCCAATTCGGTGGAACAGTAAAAGACCGCCTATAATGCAATTGCTGGTTTCCTCTAACCGTTTCTTTAATTCCTGAAAGTGCCGATTCTACACAAAAAGGAACGAGAATTTTTCTATTATATAGTTTTGTAGGTTGATCCGTAATTTCTGTAGAAATAGCAAAATCCCAAAGACCATTGAGGCTCAGCCAGTCTTTTCGAACCATTTGAGGTCTTGGATATTCTTGCCAAACATTTTCTGGGGTAACAGCTGCAGCCCATTTTGTCATAATGTTACCTGCCACAGGATTCCAATCCTGTGCTCTTACAATATTAGGCTGAATTCCTAAAAATAATATGACTAGAAAAATTGCTTTCATTTCTTTTAAAACTGTTACACTTTAAATGAGTTATTATTTTTTTACTGCATCAATATTTCCTTCAAAAAATGGCCACCTGTCAAAACCCCTATTGACTGGTTTGTTATTGATACTTGTAATCACCCAACGGTCTTTTGGTGCATCTAAATCATACTCAATGAGATTGCCATTTGGATGTTTAAACTGCTTGAATAAAATACTAGTATCGGGATTATTCAATACAACTTTTCCTATAGCCTCCTTAGCTGATGGAGCTCTTACAATCACGAGTAACCCTAATTCTTTTTTAGAAAAAATACATAGAAAAATGCTGTCAGAGATATTGAACAGCTGCCATTCATTTAAAATAAGGACTGATTTTTTCCCTTCAGGGATATGCACCATTCCTTTTGTACAAGCAAAATCTTCATACAAACCAGTATTATTCCATTTCATAAAGTCTGGGCCAGGTCCAAACATATGAAATGTTTGATTTAGCTGTCGCGCATTGTCCTCTAAAAACAATACGGTTGGCTTAGCCATGATCAATGAAAACCTTCCTTGGTTGGCACCACCAGCAGTTAGTAAGAAGGTTTTATCCCCCGAACAAATTTCTGGGCAAGAATTATATCCATGACCCATTTTAACAAAATAAGCATTCGGTTTATTTAATGTCCACTCCATAACCTTATCCGATGGACGGTAAGGCAACATAGAAGGCCAAAGTGCATGATGCTTACCATGGGTAATGTCTAAAGCAAGAGAATCGTTGTAAAAACTAGCCCAAACCATTAGCATAACTGAATGGTAATCTGAATAGATAGATTTGCTAAATGAATCCTTGAATCGTCTTCTATAAGGTGGAAAATGCTTAAACTGAAAGCTACTTAATGCATATTGCCAGTTGATATTATCTAAAATTTTAGTAGCATACTCTTTCACTTCTCCAGTAGCAAAAGCATTCAAATTTAATAAGGAAGAATACGTATAGCCTAGATAAGGATCCGAATTGAACTCATAAATTCCATACGTATAAATTTCTTTTAAATATTTTAGTAAACCTTCCCCTACCCCATTAGCAAGATTGTTGTATTTAGCTAATTGGGTACCATTATTCCAGCGCCACTGGTTTTTTAAATAACGTGAACTTTCAGCCATCAGAATATGATTTTCTGAATCTTGAAAACCTAGGCGTGGAACATTTTTTGTAAATCCAGCACCTTCAATAGTAAGGATATTTTCTACCAAATGATGTTTTGTTGCAGGATAAAGTAAATCAGGACGATCGTTGAATAAATACAGTAATGGAGTAAAGGCCATATCATTAAAATCATATCCGCCTCTCGGATTAAGTAGCCAACGAGTACCGTTATTACCGGTAGACTTTTGTAGAAGAAGGTATTGATTGATTTCATCAATACGCTTACCTGCCAACAAACAACTAATGACAGTCCTAGGATTTTTCAAATCAATTTTTTCTCCGTCAACCCAATCTTCCACCTTACCCCTTGACCAGTATTGAATGATTTCTTGTTGTAATTTAGAAATGGCATTGAAATGAATCGAACGTTTTACAGGAACTTCTATATTACCCTTTGGAAGTTGAACTCCTAATTTTCTACTAGCACATCCAAAAAAAACAATTGAAGGCAATAAAATAATCGTTAACACAATAACAATAAACTTTCTTTGCTTATGAAATGGCTTTGGGTGAGATGCAGTAAATAGAGAGTACATAGTTATTTAATTTTATTTTCTGCCTGTACTATTTTTTTTAGTCTTACCAATGCTTCTATATAATAATAATCTGCATAAATGATTGGTATATCCACCTCACTATTTTTAGGTTTATTACCGGTAGAATGAAGTAGGAAAGCATCATTTTCTGATCCACTTAAATAGGCAGGAGAAGAAAGTGACCTCAGTATTTTTTCAGCAGTTTTGCGGTAGAACCTTTTTTCTTCAATATTTTTTTCCAATTCCGAAAGCTCTAAAAGAGCCGAGGCTACTACTGCTGCAGCCGATGCATCTCTTGGTGCATTGGGTATTGCTAAGTCATCAAAATCCCAGAAGGGAACATAATCCTTTGGAAGACGTTGTAAATAGGCAGTAGCTAAAGCCTTGGCTGTTGCCAGATATTTTTTATCCTTCGTTTGCCGATAGCACATCGTAAATCCATAAATACCCCATGCCTGGCCTCTTGCCCAAAGGGAGCTATCATTGTATCCCTGGTGCGTAAATTTACGAATAGATTTACCGGTAATGTCATCATACACCAATACATGATAAACAGTAGCGGAAGAACTGATATGATTTTTTTGAGTAACGTTGGCATGAGAAATAGCCATTTTTTGAAATGTTGTATTCGATGAATTATTGGAAGCTAGAAACAATAATTCCAGGTTCATCATATTGTCAATAATCGTATTATGAGGTGCATACAATTTATCTTTTACTTGATATGGCCAAGATAAAATAGTGCCTACTTTATCATTAAAAAGGTGAGCAAGTGAATCGGAGGCTGACATTAATATTTTTTTATAACGATAATTTCTAGTCAGGCGATACCCGTTACCAAAACTACAGTTAAATATAAATCCTATATCGTGGCTCTTCGCAGGTTGTTCCAAGATTGGTAATATTTCTTCTGTAAATTTCTCTGCTTCCAGTTTTATTTTTTCATTTCCGGTCCCTTCATAAACATACCAAAGAATTCCTGCCCAAAATCCACTTGTCCATCCACCTGCAGATTTTGCATTCCAATGTTTTTCTCCTGATAATATTGTTCTTGGCGACTTTTTATAGGAAGCGAGATTTTCAATGGTAGCAAGGGTTTTTGACGCACAATATTCAATTGATTGTTGAACATCTCGTAGAGACCAGGGGACATACATTGAATCTTTCTCCTGAGCAGAAATCTTTGTTGCAACAAAAAATAAACTTAGTATGGACAGAATAACGATTTTCATTTTAAAATATTTGAACGATCTTGTTGGCGAGCTTTTTTAATTTTGCTTCATCCATTTGAATTCCAAAACCAGGATATAAAGTAGTAATAACAACTTTTCCTTCACTGTTTAAATTAGTTGATTGTTGCTTAACACATTGCTGAAAAATATTCGATTCTTGTGGTTTTTCCAGCGCTTCCACCCAGGATGCGCCTAACCCTATGGCGAGTTGTTGCCAAAAAGTACAGGCAGGTCCAACGAAACTACTATCGCCAATCATTAAGCCTCTATTACTTTTTTTAATTTTCTTACCAAGCTCAATGACTTCCGTAAAAGTTCCCATGGTATCTGGATGAATATTAAAATACCTACCCATTTCAGGAGAAAAAGATTGTAAAGCTTTATAAGCAGGACGCATCGGATAATCAGGAATTAAAGCTAAGTTACCCACCTTAGCTTGTAGTTCAATCCATTGCTGTGTAGACAAAGAAGCGGGATCTTCCATTGCATCGAGACCAGCAACATGCAAATCATTCATTATTGCCGCCAACTCATCGATTGATTTCCAATTTTTGTACCCTCTATTTGCATCAGCTGTTAAAAATGTAGATTGGCCAAAAAACTTTCGTAAAGATTTGATTAAAGGAAGATCGATTTCATTGATTCCGAATAATTTCAACTTTACATGGCTCGTTAATTTTTGATCCTGGGCAATGGCTGCCTGAACGAGCGCTTTTTTGACATCCTTTTCAAGGATACAAAAAAGACCTGGAACAGGTTCCCTATTATGAAGCCCCCACAACTCAATTGTTGGTTGATTGGCTAATTTACCCAATAAATCATACAAGCCCATTAAGGCTGGTTCGCTCATTTTATGCTCCCATTGGCCTGATAGAAACTTGTTATGACAATACTTAATTGCATTGCCGATAGACATACCCTTTATGTCATTAAAAAAAAGCCCCCAAGCTTGGATGTCAAAATCAAGGTTATTTTTATTTGCTAAAGCCTCAGCCCAACCTGTCTGTTGGCCAGATTGAATTTTTACAAAAACATGCTGTCGGTTTTCCCAAGTGCCATGACTAAAATTCCTTTCCTTAGAAACATTGATCAAATAGAGTGATATTGAATCGACGGTTTGCGTGGAATCACTCAAATACTGGCAAAAGCCATTTTTTGAAAGGGCAGAAAGTAACAATACTCCCATTGACCCTACAAATTGGCCTCGTTTTATAGTCATGTTATCTAAGAAATCCATATTATTATTTTTTACCAACATGAGTTGTTCCATATGGAAAACGTTGTGTGCGGCTCAACATAGAATTTGCCAAATCGCTGTTTGTGAATCTTTCTACTTTTGGATCCCAATGTAAAATGCCTGGCACTTTCATTGCGATATGAGTAATCAGGCAAACCGTACAGGCCCTGTGACCAATTTCAATAGGTGATATGGGTTGCTTTCCACTTTGAATACAGTCCACCCAATTACTGTGTTGCTCATCAATTTTATATAAATGAATTTCGTTTTCTCCTATTACTGAAGTAAGGATTTTAGGATCGCTTGCATCTAATGGTTTGCTCCGATCATCCGTTACAATTGGATCACTATCTGTTACTCTTTCGTTTCCACGTGATACAAAAATCCAGCCTTCCGTTCCTTCATAACGAATACCATTTGGATATACCGCACTTGTATACATGGTTATACCATTTGCATATTCAGCTTTGGCCATAAAATCTCCATGAACATCATAAATTCCCGAATGGGGAAATTCTGCTGTGGCTTGCACTGAAATTGGTCCAGTATATTCTGTGTCCATTCCCCAGGCTGCAGAATCGTAATGGTGTTGCCCCCAACCTGTAATCATACCTGCACCAAATTGCTCGCGACGCATCCAACCTGGTCGATCAAATGCTTTTTGCGAATGCACCCCTATTTCGTTGTAGGGCACATGTGGCGTGGAGCCTAACCACATATCGTAATTAAAACTTTTAGGAACCGGCATTTCTCCTACCACAGGTCCAGATGGATCTGCAGAAATTCCTACTTTAACGGTATGTAATTTTCCTATTCTTCCATTGCGCACTAATTCAGCAGCAACTCGAAACTGCGGGTAGCCCCTTTGTTGTGTTCCAACTTGTAAAATAACACCAGACTTTTGTACTAGATTACTCAAAGCACGGCCTTCTGCAATCGTTAAAGAAGTTGGTTTTTGCAAATAGATATGCTTACCTGCTATTGCAGCATCCATAGCTGCTCTAGCATGCCAATGGTCTGGAGTACTAATTACTACTGCATCAATATCTTTGTTTAATAATAATTCTCTATAATCGTCGTACATTTTCGGGTCAACATAATTGTCTTGCCCTGTTTGTTTTTTGTACATTTCTACAACTCTTTTCTTGGCCGACTCTAATCGGTTTCTATCCAAATCACAAACAGCCATTACCCTTACAGCATCTTGTTTAATAACAAAGGGCATATCGTGTTTACGGCCTATTCTACCACAACCGATATGGCCAATATTAATTTTATTGCTAGGTGCATTTTTACCAAAAACAGATGAAGGTACAATGGTAGGCATGAAAATAGCTCCTGCTGCACCGGTTAACGTTTGTTGTAAAAATTTACGTCTTTTCATTTTTTGTAAAATTTATTTATTATAAATAAGTAACTGCCAAAATATTACAATGAGTACCCAATAAAACAAGTTATTTTTCTACGGCATATTTTGCAAATGCTTCAGCAATCTTTGCTGTATCAGTATTACCGCTATGAATGATTACTCTGTATTTCAAATGCACTAGCTCTCCTTTTTTTAAAAACGTATTTTTATCATCGGCTGGAAAATACATGGGCGTTGGAGAAAAAAATCCATAGTCGCGTGTAAACCAGGGTGATGGATACCAATTATTAGAAGGATGTTGCATAATGGCCATTCCTTCTATCTTATTACCTCTTTTACCAAAACAATCAATCCATGGAGAAGGCTTTCCAAAAGTTGCTTTTTCTCCTTGCGCTCCATCTGCATCAATCATGGTTCCGCCATTTTCAACACAGAGTGAGGCATCCATTCTTCCTGAAAAAAACGAATGGTTGGTTTTTTCAATCGTTACATCAGTTAACATTTCTAATCGAACTTCAAAGTCAATTTGAAATTGGTCTTTAGATGGTGCAGTAATAGTGATTTTTCTAAAATCTTGTATAGGTGACTCTGCACCCGGACGCTTCCATATACAATCATTTTCAATAACAACTCTTGGCCCATTATTTTCAACAATTGCTTCACGAACCGAAACAATCCTACCTCTCTCCATTTCTTTATTCCAATAGTCACCACCATTGAGCTTGTCGCAACCTAAAAACAAAGAACTATGATGCGGCCAAACGCCATTTCTCATTGAAGTTACACCAGAACCAGAAGGCGCATTCACTGGAAAGAAAAATGGATATTTTTCATTCTCAGAAAATATATAACTCGTAAAAAACATTTTATTAATGGTAACATCAATTTTATCGCCAATTTTTACGGCTTTAATCATAGGTTGGCTCAAGCCTATGATTGATAAAAATTGAACAAACAGTATTGTCATTAGAATACCCTTTTTCATTTGTACTTTATATGTTTAATTTGAAATTGTATTTATTTCCATAAATTTTCTCCATAAGACCAACCTTTTCGAACGGGCTCTTTGATAAACGCATCAAGTTCTGGTCTTCCGATTGCTTTCATATGTTTGCTATCATAGGTAAACTTACCTCCAAACCTCTGTGCCAACACACCCACCTGAATCATTTCGGTTAGGTCCGCTGAATAATTAAAATTTGAACCGGGTAACGTATGGTTTTGTATTGCATCGAGCCATTCCTTCACAGGCTTTTCCTCGTCAACTCTAGGAATAGTTTGAGGAGGAGCATTTTTCAAAAACTCAATCATTTCTTCATTGGGAACGAGCAATTTTGCTTTGTTGGGTCTGCCATCAGTAATGATTGATTTTTTATCCCCAATCATAATCATACCCATGGAAGGTAATTTAGTAACTCCCCACTCTGGCCGAATAGCAGGTTTTTCCATTCCTTCATACCATTTCATTGTTACAGGTGCTTTATTGCCCCGGGCACCGAACTGCCAGGTAACTACTGACTCATCCGATACAAAACTATGATCAGCCATCATATTACTAGCGGTTGCTTCTACTGAATGGGGCATTCCCAGATCCAATGCCCAAAAAGGAGCATCCAACGTATGACAGGCCCAATCACCTAATTTTCCACTTCCATAATCAAAAAAACCTCTCCACCTACGGGGAGTATAATAGTTACTGAAAGAACGCGCTGAAGCTGGCCCCTGCCAAAGATCCCAATTAAGTTCATTGGGAATCGGATCAACAGATGGAGGAAAACTTGTAGGCTTTCCAAAATAATGATTTTGCTCAAAATCTTTAGTCAAGCCTTCAGACCAACGAATAACCTCTTTTACTTGCCCAAGCACACCCGCATCATACCATTCTTTTACAAGTCTGATGCCATTTGTAGTGTGCCCCTGGTTACCCATCTGAGAAACAACTTTATAATATTTCGCAGCTTTTTTTAAAGTCCTTGACTGCCAAATATTATGTGTCAACGGTTTTTCTACAAATACATGTTTTCCCAATTCCATTGCAGCCATTGCCGCTGCAAAATGAGTATGATCGGGTGTAGCAATTATAACGGCATCAATATCCTTAGCCATTTCATCAAACATTACCCTGAAATCCTTATACTGTTTTGCATTTGGACATTGTTTAAAACCTTCTGCCGACATTCGATCATCGACATCGCACATAGCTACAATACTTTCTTTAGGAACCTGCGACCAGCTGGCACTTCCACGGCCACCAACGCCTATCACGGCAATGTTAATCCTGCTATTAAACGAATAGGGTTTAAATCCTGGAAGAATCAGCGAGCCTACACCTAAGGCTGCGGAAAGTTTTAGAAAATCTCGTCTTGAATTATTTTTCATACTACATTATTTAAATACAAAATTTACACTACCCTTACAGTTTTGCTTATTTATGGGGAGGGAACTAATTCCTCCTCCTCCTCCGATTTCTTTTTTACT
>CANJAW010000061.1:0-9798 GCA_947472215.1 Chitinophagaceae bacterium | reverse complement strand
TGCTGCTAATAGTTTTTAGCTGGATTTACCATATTCAGTCTGTCAATCAATCGGCTATGCCGCAGTTGATCAGTTACAATTTCCATATTCGCCCCATTTTATCTGATAAATGTTTTAAATGCCATGGCCCTGATAAAAACAAGCGGGAAGCGGGTTTGCGGCTTGATATGGAGGATTCTGCTTTTGCTCCTTTAAAGGAAACAAAAGGTGCTTTTGCATTTGTTCCATTTAAACCAGAGGAGTCTGAAGTCTATAAACGGATCAGTTCTACTGATTCAGCTTATCAGATGCCATCACCATCTTCTCATTTAGGCCTGTTATCTTCTTATGAGATTGCCCTCTTTAAAAAATGGATAAGCCAAGGAGCTAAATACGAACGTCATTGGGCATTTGTTAAACCCATAAAGTTACCATTACCCTCAATTGATAAAGGCCAGGTAGCTATTAATGCGATCGATAACTTTATTTTCAGTAAACAATCGCAGATGGGACTCTCACACAATGAAGAATCCGACAAGGAAAGGCTTTTAAAAAGGTTGTCGCTCGATCTTACAGGTTTACTCCCCTCCGAAAAAATGATGTCCCAATTTTCAGCTAATCAATCTGCAACTGCCTATGAAACGGCTGTTGATTTATTGTTGAGTTCACCAGCTTATGGAGAAAAAATGGCGGTTCATTGGTTGGATATATCGCGTTATGCCGATAGCTTTGGTTACCAGGATGATGATTTTAGAACCCAGTGGGCATGGCGTGATTGGGTAATTCATGCTTTCAATAAAAACATTCCATACAATACATTTTTAACTTGGCAAATTGCTGGTGATATGTTGCCCAATGCTACTAAAGAACAAATGCTGGCCACTGCATTTTTGCGCAATCATAAAATTACGGAAGAAGGGGGCGTTATTTCCGAGGAGTATCGCGTTGCCTACAATATTGATAAAACCAAAACCTTTGGGAAGGGGATTTTGGGTTTAACGCTAGAATGTGCGCAATGCCATGATCATAAGTATGATCCGATTTCTCAAAAAGAATATTACCAAATGTTTTCGTTTTTTAATAATACGAAAGAAGTGGGTTTTGATGGTGATGTGGGTTCATTAAAACCTGCCAAAGCTCCCATATTAACTATTTCTGATGCTGACAAAAGTCTTTTGACCTTCCTTAATAAAAAAGATACTGGCAATTTGTTTGTTTCTGTAATGGGAGAAAATGATACTTTACGCCGTACCTATGTACTTGACCGTGGTGTATACGATCATCCTTCTACTGAAGTATTTCCAGCTGCATTAAAATCTGTATTGGCTTTTGATACTGCTAAAAATAACCGCAATAGGGTGGGCTTAGCTGCTTGGACAGTAAGCAAAGATAATCCGCTAACTGCCAGGGTATTTGTAAACCATATTTGGCAAGAAATTTTTGGAAGGGGACTGGTAAAAACTGCCGGAGATTTTGGCATGCAGGGAGAATTGCCTACTCATCCCGAATTGCTTGATTGGTTAGCGGTAGATTTTAAGGAGCATGGCTGGGATATCAAGCGCTTAATGAAACAGATTGTTTTGTCTGCTACTTATCGCCAATCTTCGAAAATAAATGCGGAGAATTACAAAAAAGATCCGGAAAATATTTATCTTACCCGCGCTCCGCGTCAAAAAGTGAAAGCTGAGTTTGTAAGGGATATCATTTTATCAGGTAGTGGCTTATTGGTGAGCACCATTGGTGGGCCAAGTGTTAAACCATACCAGCCGCTAGGACTTTGGGAAATGGCAAGTTCTGGTAGGGGAGGATTGAAAACCTATATGCAAGATAAGGGGGAAGATTTGTATCGTAGGGGGATGTATACTTTTATTAAATTAACAGTGCCACCTCCTAGCATGATATTATTTGATGGCAGTAATCGTGATCAATGCGAAGTAACACGCTCTCAGACCAATACTCCCTTACAGGCATTGATGATGATGAATGATCCTACGGTACTGGAAGCTTCGAGAGTGCTTGCTCAAAACCTAGTGAAGCAAAAGTTGTCGCCGGAGCGGACTATTAAAATGGCCTTTCACCGTATTATTTGTAGGGTGGCAGGTAATAAAGAATATAGTATTTTGAAATCTTATTATGATGACCAATTGCAACAATTTTTCAAAAAGCATTTGGATGCCACTGCTACCTTGAATGTAGGAGAATTCCCTTTTGATAAAAATGCTGATATTAATGCAACTGCTGCACTGATGAAAGTAATTACAATTATTTATAACATGGAAGAAGCAATCGTAAAATCTTGATTATGAAAAAAGAATTATTAGAATACAGCCTTAATTTTAATCGGAGGCGTTTTCTTTCAAAAATGAGTTTGGGTATTGGAAGTGTTGCCTTGGGTTCACTATTAATACCGGATCTATTTGGCGAAAAAACCCCTGAGGAAATGATATTATCAGGATTACCTCATTTTGCCCCCAAAGCAAAGCGAGTCATTTATCTTTTTCAAAATGGTGCCCCTTCGCAATTAGATTTATTTGATTACAAGCCTAAGCTTCAGGAAATGTTTGGCCAGGATCTTCCTGAATCTATTCGCAATGGGCAGCGACTAACGGGCATGACTGCAAGTCAAAAAACATTCCCTTTGGCTCCTTCCATATTTAACTTTAACCAGCATGGTCAAGCAAAAGCTTGGATGAGTGAACTGCTTCCTCATACCGCCAAAGTGGTGGATGATTTGTGTGTGATTAAAAGTATGTATACTGAAGCAATTAATCACGACCCAGCACTTACTTTTTTACAAACCGGTGCCCAAGTAGGTAATCGGCCTAGCCTAGGATCCTGGTTGAGTTATGGTTTGGGAAGTGAAAATAAAAATTTACCTGCTTTTTGCGTGCTATTATCCAAAGGAAAGGGAAATGGACAGGGTGTATATTCAAAATTATGGTCCAATGGATTTCTTGATTCTATTCATCAAGGTGTACAATTCAGTAGTGGGGATAGCCCTGTATTGTATTTAAACAATCCTGAAAGTATCAATAAAACAGACCGCAGAAAAATGCTCGATAAATTAGAGCAATTAAATGCTGAAACTTTTAATGAATCAGGCGATCCTGAGGTGAATGCGAAAGTGCAACAATATGAAATGGCTTATCGCATGCAGACAGCGGTACCAGAAATCACTGACCTTAGCAAAGAACCCGATGATATCATCAAATTATACGGTCCCGATTGTTTGGTGCCAGGCACTTTTGCTGCCAACTGCTTATTGTCTAGAAAGTTATCTGAAAATGGCGTTCGTTTCGTGCAGTTGTATCACCAAGGTTGGGATACCCATGGAAACCTACCTTCAGAAATGCGCGGTCAGTGTATGGATACAGACCAAGCTTCTGCTGCCTTAATTACCGATTTAAAACAAAGAGGTTTATTGGACGAAACATTGGTTATTTGGGGAGGAGAGTTTGGAAGAACTAATTATTGCCAGGGCGGTTTTAGTAAAGAAAATTACGGCAGAGATCACCATCCAAGGTGCTTTAGTATCTGGATGGCAGGTGGTGGTGTAAAGCCAGGGGTGTATGGTGAAACCGATGAATTTGGGTATAACATTATTGAAAATCCTGTGCATGTAAATGACTTTCATGCAACTATTTTGCACTTAATGGGATTGGATCATGAGAAACTGACTTATAAGCACCTTGGACGGCGTTACCGCCTCACAGATGTAGCTGGTAAAGTGGTGAAGGGAATTATTAGTTAGCTGTAGCCGAGTCTTCATGTTTGCTTCTATTTTTAATTTTTTACTATTGGTACTAGTTATTTTGGTTAAATAAAATCAGTTGTTTTTGTTTATTATTAAAATTCAATTCTATGCAACGCAGATCATTTATAAGAAATTCTTCCCTAGGGACTGTAGGATTTTTATCCCAACCCTCTTTTCCTTTTTTGGAGGACCCATTGCTTGGCCATAATAATAAGCGGTACCGTATTGACACCAAGTGGAGCAAGGCGGATGTTGCTACAAACCCTGTCAATGATTGTCATGAGATGGTACAGGATAGCAAGGGTAGGATAATATTATTGACCAATGAAGTAAAAAATAACGTAATCATTTATGATAAAGCTGGTAAGTTATTAACCACTTGGGGCCACGAATATCCAGGTGCACATGGATTAACACTGGTAAATGAAAATGGAACAGATGTTTTGTTTATTTGCGATAATAGTCGTCACCAAGTAATCAAAACTACCATTGATGGGAGGGTTTTATTAGTACTCGATTATCCCAAAGAAACAGGGCAGTATTCAAAAGCTGCTGAATATGTTCCCACCGAAACGGCCATTGCCCCCAATGGTGATATTTACGTAGCAGATGGTTATGGCAAAGATTTTATTATTCAATATGATTCTTCCGGTCGTTATATCAATCATTTTGGTGGCAAGGGTGATGAAGCCAAGCACCTTTCTAATGCCCATGGAATTTGCATTGACCAACGTGATCCACTTCATCCTTGCCTGATTGTAACTTCCCGTATACAAAATGCATTTAAAAGATTCACTCTTAGCGGCGTGTACATTGATACCATTCCTTTGCCTGGTGCATGGGTTTGTCGCCCTGTAATTAAAGGTGATTATTTATATGCTGCAGTTTTACAAACCAATACCCAACAGGGTAAACAATCTGGTTTTGTAACAATACTTGATAAGAACTTTACAGTAGTTTCCAATTTGGGTGGGTCTCAACCTTCATACGTTGACCATAAGCTCGATGAAATGTATCAAACCGTTAAGTATTTTCAATATCCACATGATGTTTGTGTGGATGATGAAGAAAACTTGTATGTTGACCAGTGGAATTCCGGCAAGGTTTATCCATATAAATTATCGCCTGTTATTTAATGCGTACACTAATTAAAATTTTTATAGCGTTGGGCTTATGTCATAACTGCCTAGGACAGACTACTGTTCAGTTGGCACCGCCTATGCTGAAATACCCTTCTGTATTTTTTACAAATGCTGCCATAGTGGAAATGAAATTTGCACAAATAGGTACCCATATTTATTATACTTTGAATGGGCAGCAGCCAACAGTGAAAGATAAAATTTACAAAATACCTTTAAAAATTAATCAATCCTTCACTACGCTTAAAGCAATCACCGCAGGCACAGGATTTTTAGCTTCCGAAATTGTATCAGCTACTTTTGTAAAAGATGGATTGGGAATCAAGACTGAGCAACACAGCACTCCCAATGAAAAATACAAAGGAAATGGTGCCAACACCTTGTTTGACAATGAAGGGGGAGTTGCTAACATGAAGTCAACTAATTGGATTGGCTACCAGGAGGATTCGGTGGAAATTACTGTTGAAATGAAAACTTCTCAACAATTGCATTCAGTTTTGCTTGATTTTTTGGAGGATTATAAAAGTTGGATTTTTTTGCCACAAAGTATCAGTGTAGATTATTTCAACCAAAGTAGTCAAGGGTTTGAAAAATTTTCAGAAAAATTTTTCGAGTTGGATAAGCGTGCTAGTGGACCTGACTGTAGGCCAATTCTATTGACAGCAGAAAAAATTATAGTTACCGATAAATTAAAAATAAAATTGTACGGAATTTCATCTTTGCCTGATTGGCTTCCAGGAAAGCGCAAGCATGGATGGATATTCTTAGATGAAATAAAAGTTTATTAAAATGACACAACGATCTACAACCTATTTATATAATGCCAGTTTTGCATTGAATTGTTTGCTGGTATTTCTTTTAATTTTTGAGAAAGGTTTGTCTGTTCCTCCTTGGGTTCAGGCGTTAGGGCGATTGCACCCTATGCTTTTGCATTTCCCTATTGTGTTATTGGTGACATGTATTTTTTGGGAATTTTTTTCGGGTGTTAAAAAGTCGCTCAAGCCTGAGCAAACAACGATTGGAGATAACCTATTGCTTGTTACTTCCCTTACTGCGGTGGTTAGTGCTTTAATGGGCTTATTACTTTCCAAAGAAGATGGCTATGCGGCAGATATACTATTTTGGCATAAATGGGGTGGGGTATTCATTTCATTCATATCTATCGTTTGGTATGTGTATAGACAATCCATCCGAAGCAGCAAATTATTATTGGGCGTTACTTCCCTTACTGCTTTAGTGGGCATTTTGGTGACTAGTCATTTAGGTGCCAGTGTTACCCATGGAGAAAATTTTGTGTTGGCTCCAGTGATGAAAGAAAAGAAGTCACCGATTGTGTTATTTGAAGATGCAGTGATTTATGCCAATATGGTACAACCAATTTTACAGTCTAAATGTATCGGTTGTCATAATGATAATAAGGCCAAAGGTGAATTGGTGATGGAAACCTTTGCAAAGTTGCTGAAAGGTGGTAAAAATGGTGTTTTATGGGACTCTACTCAACATGATTTTGGATTACTGCTTAGTCGTATTCATTTACCACTGGATAATAAAAAACATATGCCTCCCAGTGGAAAGCCACAGCTTACGGAGGATGAAGCCAATATCCTTTATCATTGGATACATAGCGGTGCTAACTCCACAGCTAAAGTGATTAACTTACCTGCTACAGATACCTTGCGTTTGCTGGCAAAGGCTTTATTTAATACTATTGAAACGGATAATTACAGCTTCAAAGCAGCAGATGAAAGTACAATTAAAGCGTTGAGTAATAATTACCGTTTTATCACGCCATTGGCAATCGGTTCACCTGCCTTGGGGGTTGAATTTTTTGGTGCTTCCCAATTCAATGCAGCACAACTCAAAGAATTACTTCCTTTAAAAGAACAAATTGTATCCCTTAACCTTAATAAGATTCCTGTTAGTGATGCTGACCTTGCTACCATTGCACAGTTTACCAATTTGCGTAAACTCAATTTATCCTTTACTAATATCAAGGGTACAGACTTAGCTGCTTTAAATCAGTTGAAATCATTGAAGCAACTTTCTTTATCGGGTACCGGTGTAAATATGAATAGCCTGGGTGTTTTATCTTCCCTATCTAAATTGACCGAATTGTTTATTTGGAGTACACCTGCGCAAAAACAAAATATAGCATCCCTGCAAAAACAAATGAAAAACACCCGTATTGAAACTGGCTTTTCAGGAGATACCGTAAAAATCAAGTTAAACCAACCGATTATTGAAAATGAGGAAATCATATTGGTTCAACCAATCCATCTAAAGTTAAAGAGTTATGTAAAAGGGACTGAATTGCGCTATACAATAGATGGTACTGAACCGGATAGTCTTTTATCGCCTATCTACAATGGCGATTATGTGATAAATAGCAGCATTACCCTTAAAGTTAAAGCATTTAAGGAAGGTTGGTATAGCAGTGATTTGGTGGAAAGGACGTTTTTCAAGGCCGGCATTCCAATTGACTCAATCAGCTTTATTAAACCATCCAATGAGGCACCCTATAGCAAATTCAGCCCATCCATTTTATCAGATGCTCAAAATGGCCCGGATAGCGATTTTGCTAGTGGGAAATGGATTGGTTTTAAGGACCAGCCTATGGAAGCTTTGATTTATTTCAAAGAACCTAAAAAGGTTTCTTCTGTATACATTAACACGCTGGTAGCCATTGGAAGCCATATTTTCCCTGCTCAGCAAATTCAAGTTTGGGCGGGTAACAATCCCAGAAGTTTGCGATTAATTAAAAAAATGATGCCTACTCAACCTACAAAATTTGTCCCTAGGCATACCAAAGGCGTAGAAATTTCAATCGAACCGATGCAAATACGCTATTTAAAACTGGTATTGATTCCCGTTCATAAATTGCCTGTTTGGCATAGTCCGAAAGGTTATAAAGGCTGGGTATTTGTAGATGAGATTTTTTTAAATTAATACCAGTTGTCAAATTTAGTATGGCAAAATGTGTTTTTCTACTATTTTTATAGTCATCTGCCTCAACTCGTTTATCAATTGGCACTGCTTTAATATTTTTGCTTAAAACTTACTAGATGGATATTCAAATGGATATTTCTTGGAAAGCGGTATTGAAAAATGAGTTTAGCAAATCATACTTTTTGTCAATCATTACTTTCTTAAAAAGGGAGCGGGCCGCTGGTAAAAAAATATTTCCTCAAGGGCAACTTATATTCAATGCTTTTAATCAAACACCCTTCGATAAAGTAAGGGTAGTAATTTTAGGGCAGGATCCTTATCACAATCCCGGACAGGCGCATGGTCTCAGCTTTTCCGTTCCTGTAGGGGTCAAACCACCTCGTTCGCTAGCCAATATTTACAAGGAAATCCAGTCGGATACAGGCATAGCGATGCCGTTGGAATACGGCAACCTTACTCACTGGGCGGAGCAAGGGGTTTTATTATTGAATGCTATCCTAACGGTGAGGGCCAACGAACCGGCTAGCCATTCCAAAATTGGCTGGATGGATTTTACGGATGCCGTTATTAAAAAAATTTCTGACAATAAAAAAGGTGTTGTTTTTTTATTATGGGGTAATTTCGCCCAGCAAAAACAGTCACTGATTGATGAAACCAAGCATTTTTTGCTAAAAGCGCCGCATCCATCTCCTTTTAGTGCAGATAAGGGGTTTTTCGGATGTAAGCATTTTTCAAAAACCAATGCATTATTGATTCAGCAGGGTTTTGCTCCAATTGATTGGAAACTGTTAACCCCCTCAAAAACTATTTAAAATTGGCTATGCAGCAAATAAATGCAAATGGAGGCAGCGAAAAAAGGGCAGTTGCTGATTTTTTATTCAATCTTTTTGGCCGTTTCTGGGCTATTTGGGGGCTACTGAGTTTTGTGATTAGCTTCCTTATCATTTTTTTACCATCGATGCTTTCGTATCTAATACCGGGTAAAAAAGGTCAGGATTATTTTATCTGGGTTTCAAGATGCTGGATGCGAAGTTGGTTGTATCTAGTGGGTTGTCCGGTTACTGTAGCGGGTAAAGCGAATTTTAAGCAGGGGGAGACCTATGTTATTGTATATAATCACAATGCATTGATCGACGTCCCCCTTTCAGCTCCTTTTGTGCCGGGTGCTAATAAAACCATCGCAAAATCATCTTTTGCTAAAGTCCCTATTTTTGGATAGTTTTATAAAAGGGGATCTGTATTAGTAGATCGCAATAATGACCAAAGCCGCCGAAAAAGCTTTGAAGCCATGCGTACTGTACTTCAAAACAATATCCACATGTGTATTTATCCTGAAGGTACTCGCAATAGAACCGGTCAGCCACTGAAACCCTTTTACGATGGAGCATTTAAACTTGCGGTAGATGCAAAAAAAGATGTCATCCCTTGTGTTATTTTTGGCACTAGGGAGGCAATGCCCATTGATAAAGGATTTTTTTTAGTCCCAAAGCGCTTGAAAATGCATTTTTTACCACCAGTATCTTCTGCGGAAAGTAAGCCAACGGAATTAAAAGACAAGGTTTTTGCCATTATGCGGGATTATTATGTAAATGGCAGTCAATCTAGTTTGATAAAGACTTGAAATTCAGGTGAAATTTCATTTTAATCCTTCCAAATTTCCCCTATAGATTATTTACGAGCGCCGTATTAGTTTTTTTACTACCTTTGCCGCCCGAAAAAGAAAGTTCTTTTTCGTACATTTCCCACAAGGCTCTACAAGTTCCCGTCTGTTCGGGGCGCCAGCAGGGAGTAACTACAATCAGTTATTAAATGCCAAAAGTTAAAACCAACTCAAGCGCAAAAAAGCGTTTTAAAGTTACCGGAACAGGTTTAATTACCTTCCAAAAACCCTTCAAACGTCACATCTTAACCAAAAAATCAAAAAAACGCAAGCGTAATATGAGAAAAGATGGTATGGTTCATTCTACCAACCATGATTTC
>CANJAW010000060.1:0-10110 GCA_947472215.1 Chitinophagaceae bacterium | reverse complement strand
CCATTACAGATGGTTACAGGTAGTAACCCCTTCCCAATTCCGTATACCAGCCAGATAATGGTACTTATGAAAGCCATCAGTATCATAAATAAATTAAGGTCTTCAACACTTTTTGTTTTCCAGGTTTGATAAACCTGCGGCATAAATGTTACACTGCTTAAAACGGAGCCTGAAAGACCCACTAATTCAATCCAATCCATACTGCCTGTTTTTTTGATTCAAAATGAACAATAATACCAATCCTAAAGACCAACACCCATGATGGGCGTCAGTTTGAAGAGCTATTTTTCCATTAGTTCCATTACGGAATGTGTTACTCCTGTAAAAGAAAACCCTCCATCATGAAAAAGGTTTTGCATAGTTACCATTCTGGTTAGGTCACTGAACATGGTGACACAATAATTGGCACAGTCTTCGGAACTGGCATTACCCAATGGACTCATCTTTTCAGCGTAAGTAATAAAGCCATCAAAGCCTTTCACACCGCTTCCCGCTGTAGTTCTTGTAGGCGACTGCGATATGGTATTTACCCTAACATGCTTTTGCTGGGCATAGTGATAACCAAAACTACGTGAAACACTTTCCAGTAATGCCTTGGCATCTGCCATTTCATTGTAATCTGGGAAAACGCGCTGGGAAGCGATGTAAGTAAGTGCTACCACACTTCCCCATTCATTGATTGCATCCAGCTTCATTGCGGTGGCCAATACCCGATGCAGGCTCATGGCGGAGATATCCAGCGTTTTTGCATTGAAGCCATAATCAATATCCGTATAATGCTTACCCTTCCGGACATTAAGGCTCATACCAATAGAATGCAGAATGAAATCCACTCCTCCTCCAAAATGTTCCTTTGCTTTTGTAATAAGATTCAACACGTCTTCATTGCTACTAACATCACAGGGAATTACCGGTGCGTTTATTATCTCAGCAAGCTTATTGATTTCTCCCATCCGCATAGCAACAGGGGCATTGGTCAGTAAAATCTCTGCTCCTTCTTCATGGCAGCGCAAGGCAGTTTTCCAAGCAATCGATTTTTCATCTAGTGCTCCAAATATGATTCCCTTTTTTCCTTTAAGTAAATTGTATGACATGTTGGTTTAATTTGAGCGGTAAAAATAGCATTCTTATTTTTTAAAGAAAAATTGTTACGTAAATTAATGAAAAAAGGACTGAATGAACTTGAAGACCTTAAGTAGCAGAACTTTCAGTTATCAGTTAACCAATTATCCGTTAATCAGTTCCCCCTGCACATCTCCCGCGCATTTTCCAAGGCGGCTGCAGTAGGTTTTTCACCACTCAGCATCTGGGCAATTGCGTTGATTCGTTCAGGTTCGTCCAGCAGCCGAATGGATGTAGTGATTTTATTGCCCTGCACTGCTTTGTATACGAAATAATGTGCCGCCGCCTTGGCAGCAATCTGCGGCTGGTGGGTAATGGAAATCAATTGGTGGGAACCCGAAAGGTCTTTCATAATTGCCCCCACTTGTTTAGCAGCCTCCCCACTAATACCAGTATCAATTTCATCAAATATCAGGGTGGGTAATTGTAGTTTTCGGGCAACCAACGATTTAATACAAAGCATAATGCGGCTAAGTTCTCCGCCACTAGCTACTTTGCCTAGGATTTCAAAACGACCACTTTTATTGGCATCCAACAAAAAATCAATCGTATCAATGCCATTACTATGCAAGGGAGTTTCCATTACCCTCAATTGGATTCGTGCGTTGGGCATCCCTACCTGCGCCAACAGGCTGTTTACTTTTTCAGCAAGCGGATTGGCCATTTTATGCCTTTTGGACGAAATTTCGGCAGCTAAAAGGCCGCAACGATGCAGTAACTGCTTTACCTCCTGTTCCTTTCCTTCAATTGCTTCGCTGATATTGACTACTGCAGTCAGTTTTTCCTCTAATGAGGCTTTAATAGCCAGCAGATCAGCGGTAGTACTTACCGCATGCTTTTTAAGTAATTTGTAACCAGCAGACAATTTATCATTCACCCACTGTATCCTTTCAGGGCTATACTGTACACCTTCGTCTATGCGTTCCAGTTCATCACCTATATCCTGCAGCTCCATTTGGGCACTGCGGAGCCTAGTATTGAGATCAGCGATGGATGTATGATATTGCTCGAGGTATTGCAACTTATTGCTAAGCGACTTGAGCTGCTGTACAATGGGGGTTTCCGAAGTAGTTAATGGGGTGTAAATACTGCTCAATTGTTGCTTGATATTTTCTGCATTACCCAATAATTTGATTTCTGCATCCAATTGTTCCAACTCATTATCGTGCAAACCAGCTTCCTCCAGTTCATCAAACAAAAACTGGTTATAATCTAGTGTAGACTGGGCATTATGCTGTTCCAACCTAAGTGCAGTAAGCTCCTTATTCGCTTTGGAGTAAGCGGTAAAAACAAGGGTAAATTCGGAAATACTTTCACTATTTCCTGCTAAAGCGTCTACAACTGCACGTTGGAAATCATTATCCCCTAATTCCAATGTATCAAACTGCTGGTGAAGGTCTACTAGTACTGAACCCAATTCCTTCAATTGGTTTACACTAACGGGGGTATCATTGATGAAAGCCCTTGATTTTCCGTTAACCGAAATCTCCCTTCTTACCAATAGTTCCTCATCCGAGTCAAGTTCATTTAGTTTTAAAAATGCCTTCACCTGTTGATTATCCTTTGTTTTAAAGTAACCCTCAATCACACATTTTTTTTCCTTATTCAATAAAGTATTACTACCCGAACGCTCCCCTAATATCAGACTGAGTGCCCCCATTAAAATACTTTTGCCTGCCCCCGTTTCTCCGGTGATGATGTTGAGGCCCGATGAAAAATCGATAGAGATCTCATCAATGATTGCATAATTTTGTATATAGAGTCTATGAAGCATATAGTAAGCAAATTAGTTTTTTTTTGGCACTGATTACGCAGATATTTAGGGATAAATTTTTCTGTCAGGTTTAAAACGAAAAAAGCACTTCAAAATTGAAGTGCTTTTAAATATCGCAGAAGGTTTGGGAATCCCTTATTTTATTACTATGCTATCATTCAAATCGGTATCTACCAAGATACGACCACAGTTTTCACAAACGATCACTTTTTTACGCAATTTAATCTCGCTTTGCTTTTGTGGAGGAATTGCATGAAAACAACCGCCGCAACTATCCCTTTCTACTGCTACCACGGCCAAGCCATTGCGGTAATTTTTCCGTATACGGTCATAACTCAATATCAACCGCTCGTCTACATGGCTTCTAGCTTCAGTAGCCAGTTTATTATACTGTTTTTCTTCTTTTTCGGTTTCGCTGATAATTTTTTCCAACTCTCCTTTTTTACCGGACAAATTGTTTTCTTTAACTGCGACCGCTTTTTTGGCAGATTCTAGTTGCCTTGCTTTTTCACCGATTTCCTCGGTAGCATCCTTGATGTGTTTTTCACAAAGTTTTACCTCGAGTGTTTGCATTTCAATTTCTTTGTTGATTGCTTCAAACTCACGGTTATTTTTTACATTGTCGCTTTGCTTTTCATATTTCTTTACCAACGCATCAGCTTCTTTAATTGTTTCCTTCTTCTGGTTGATAAATTCCTGCATTCCATTAATCTCTTCCTCAACACGGGTTTGACGGGCATGCAAGCCTTCAATTTCATCTTCCAAGTCTTTTACTTCGATTGGTAATTCACCTTTCAGAATTTGAATTTCATCGAGCTTGCAATCTACTTTTTGTAAATTTACGAGAGCTGTTAATTTTTCTTCAACTGAGAAATCTTTTACTGCGGCCATATTATTGTATTGTTTGAAATTTATATTAATTGTTCTTAATTTATTCTAAACTTGCCCTCAAGCTCCTTTAGGAGCACTAGCTTCCACAAAATAGTTAACAGGATTAGTAATAACACTAGATTTTTGGACCGCGAAGGTAGGGAATTTTTCACTTAAAATATCAAATAACAGTTCAATTGTATACTGCTCACTTTCATAATGGCCGATATCAGCAATCACCAGCCGGCCGTTGGCATCAAAAAATTCATGGTACTTGACGTCCCCAGTAATATAAAAATCAGCACTGCGATGAAGGGCTGTAGCAATCAGAAAACTACCTGCCCCGCCGCAAATAGCTATTCTTTTAACCATTTTACCTATCAAAGGGGTATGTCGAATAACAGTAAGATTGAAAGCTTTGGACAGCCAATTTAGTAATTCGGTCTCACTCATGGCCGTCTCTAGCTCTCCTAACAGGCCACTTCCAACCCTTTTATTAATATTATTAATATTTATTACCTGATAAGCTACTTCCTCATATGGGTGGGCCTCCATCAAAGCCTTCACAACAATGCCTTCCAACCAAGTGGGGAAAATGACCTCTATTTTTGTTTCCGCTTCGGCATGACTTAGTCCAGGGGTACCTACAAAGGGATGAGTACCCTCTCCGCCCTTGAAAGTGCCTTCTCCCAAAGAATTAAAACTACAATCACTATAATTACCCACCTTTCCCCCGCCAGCTTCAAAAATAGCCTCCCTAACCTTTTGTACTTGGGCAATTGGTACATAGGTTTCCAGCTTTTTCAAGCTTTTTTGCCTGGGCAGTAAAATTTCCCGGTTTATTAACCCTAGTTTATCAGCAATCTTCCCATTTACCCCCTCCATTACATTGTCGAGATTGGTATGAATGGCATAAATGGCAATGTCATTTTTGATAGCCGTAATCACCGCTTTCTCTACATAATTGTTGCCACTAATTTTTTTTAAGCCTCCAAAAATGATTGGATGGTGAGCAACAATGAGGTTGCATTTATTTTTTATCGCCTCCAGCACTACGGCCTCCGTTGCATCCAAGGTAGTAAGAATTCCAGTGCAGTCCCACCCTGCGCTTCCAGTTAGCAATCCGGCATTGTCGTAACTTTCCTGTAACTCAACTGGAGCAATGGTTTCTAAAAAATTGGTGATATCTTGTATTTTCATTTGTAAAAATTAATTCAATGAGTACTGCCCAATTATATGCTACCTATAAAACAAAGATGCAAAAAATAGCTGATGTAAAATATGCTGCTGCCGTTTTACAATGGGACCAGGAAACCTACCTACCCCCTAAAGGTAGTGATTTTAGGGGCCAGCAAATAGCTACACTGAGTGAAATTGCCCATCAGCAATTTACGGATACAGAAATGGGTGAGTTATTAGAGGAATTAAGTGCGCTCGAAAATTTACCTGCCGACGATAAAAGAAATATACAGCTGAGTTGGGATGATTATAAACGCAACGTAAAATTAAGTACTGCTTTTGTAAGACAGCTTAGTGAATCGGTCAATCAATCCTATCATGCTTGGGCGAAAGCCAGAAAAGAAAATTCATTTTCTTGCTTTGAGCAACCCCTTCAACAATTGATTGAATTAAAAAAGCAGGAAGCGGATATGCTTGGCTATGAACAGCATCCCTACAACGCATTAATGAATGATTATGATAAAGGGCTTACTGTTGCAAAAGTGGATAGTCTGTTTTATGAACTGAAGCCCCAACTATTAGTATTACTTGATGCCATTAAAAATAAAAACAACGTAGACCATTCATTCCTTTTTCAACAATTTAACAAGGATGATCAATGGAAATTTGGCTTGGAAATTTTAAAACGAATCGGTTTTGATTTTGAAGCGGGAAGACAGGATGTCAGCCTTCACCCCTTTACTACCAACTTCAGCAGTAGGGATGTAAGGGTAACTACTCGAATTGATGAACATGATTTTGGTAACATGACCTGGAGTTGTCTGCATGAGGGAGGACACGCATTATATGAGCAGGGATTACCGGCCGATCAATATGGACTTCCACTAGGCGAATACTGCAGTTTGAGCATTCATGAAAGCCAAAGCCGACTTTGGGAAAACTGCATTGGAAGGGGGCTTCCTTTTTGGCAACACAATTTCAAACTACTAACAACCGCTTTTCCTAATCAATTCAATAATATAATCCCTGAACAATTTTACAGGGGAATTAACAATGTATCGCCTTCATTAATTCGAACAGAAGCAGACGAATTAACCTATCATTTTCATGTGATCATTCGGTATGAAATTGAAAAAATGCTAATCGAAGGTACCCTCCACACAAAAGATATTCCTGCATGTTGGAATGAACAGTATCAAAAATATTTAGGCATCACAGTTCCGGATGACAACCGAGGCTGCTTGCAAGATATTCACTGGAGTCATGGGAGCTTTGGATATTTTGCCACCTACAGCCTTGGAAGCCTTTATGCTGCACAGTTATATGCAACCATTGAAAGGGAGCATCCGTCTATCGGCGAAGATATAGGCCGTGGGGATTTTAACAATATTCATCAATGGTTGAAAAAACAGATTTACCCCTATGGCCGTTATTTTTCATCCGAACAACTTTGTAAAAAAGCCACTGGAGAGGCTTTACAATCAGACTATTTTATCCAATATGCCACCAAAAAATATGCTGGAATTTATTTCCCGTAAAAACATTGTTTTACAGTCTATCTAGAGTTTTAAAAATACGAGGAGAGAATTTGTAACTTTTTAAATATCGGGCTGACTATTTTTCTGGGCTTTTCAGGAGAAGACCATAAATAAAAATGCAGCAATTACTTTATAAAATAACTAACGGCTAGTTCATACCCCTTCATTCCCAAACCACTAATTACACCTACACTTTTAGCCGACACGTGAGACAGCTTTCGGAAATCCTCTCTACCAAAAATATTTGAAATATGTACCTCCACCACAGGAGTAGTAATCGCTGCAACCGCATCGCCTAGGGCTACAGAAGTGTGTGTATAGCCTCCTGGGTTAATAATGATCCCATCGAATGAAAATCCCAAACGTTGGATCTCGTTGATCAACTCCCCCTCTATATTACTTTGAAAATAAACAAACTCAACAGTGGGGAATTTAGTTTCCAGCCTTTCGAAATAAACTTCAAAAGACTCATTTCCATAAATACCGGGTTCCCTAACACCTAGGAGATTTAAATTAGGTCCGTTGATAATTGCTATTTTCATATACCCAACCCCAAAGGGGTATTTAGTTAAAATTAAGAATCTTTCAAGGCGGCGTTCATTTTGATTACATCAAGCCGATGATTTTTCTTTTATGAAATTATTTTTTCAATAATGCAATAAACTCATCAAATAAATACCTACTATCATGCGGACCTGGAGTGGCTTCCGGATGGTATTGCACAGAAAAAGCCGGTTTATTCCTTACCCTAATACCTTCAATTGAATTGTCATTGAGATTAAGGTGTGTGATTTCTACCTTTTCTGAAGCTTTTACCGCTTCCGGATCTACCCCAAAACCATGATTTTGCGTGGTAATTTCACATTTTCCACTAATCATATTCTTAACTGGATGATTTAACCCCCGATGACCATGATGCATTTTAAATGTAGGGATATCATTGGCCAGTGCGAGTAACTGGTGCCCCAAACAGATTCCAAATATTGGCATATTGGCAGCTAAAATTTGCTTTACTGTTTTAACAACAAAATCTAGTGGAGCAGGGTCACCAGGACCATTGCTGATAAAATATCCACTAGGGTTAAACGCTTTTAACTCATCAAAACTCGTTGCCACATTGTGTACTTTAACATAAGCTCCTCTTTCGACAAGACAAGTTAAAATATTTTTTTTAACCCCGCAATCCAATACCGCCACTCGAATTTCGCTATCGGGATTTCCCAAAAAATAAGGCTCTTTGGTGGAAACCACCGAAGCAAGTTCCAAACCATCCATCGAAGGAACTTTTGCCAGTTGTTCCTGTAGTATTTTAATATCTGAAATTTCTGAAGAAATAATGCAATTCATGGCGCCTTGTACGCGAACATGGGCAACCAATGCACGGGTGTCTACATTGTCAATAGCCACTACCTGCTGTTTTTCAAAGTAAGATTGTAAAGAATCATCCGCAATAAACCTAGAATATTGCTCTTCTAAATTTCGGCCAATTACTCCCTTTACTTTTACTCCACTGCTTTCTACATCAGATTCCTTGGTACCATAATTACCAATATGCACATTGTTCATAATAAGTACCTGACCGTAATAACTAGGGTCGGTAAATACTTCTTGGTACCCGGTCATTCCTGTATTGAAGCATATTTCACCGGTTGTAGTCCCGATTTTACCAAAGGAATTACCATGAAAAACGGTGCCATCATCAAGTAATAGGATAGCTGGCGTAATAAGTGATGTAACTGTCATTATTATTTAAAAGTTTTGCAAAGAAAACAATTCGATGGGTTATTTAATAATTTTTTTTTGCACAAAACAGCCAACTGCTAAAAATTGGTTCACTGAGCGCTAGGCTGCAAATTAAGAGAAACGAACGTAAAATCAGCACTAACAATTTTATACAAAAAAAGCTCCGATAATAAAATCGGAGCCTTATATAAACTATATTTTTTCAATTTATGCTTCCGCTTTATCTTCTGTTTCAGTAGTAGCTGCATCATCTGCTTTTACTTCCGTTGCTTCTTCAACAGAGGAAGTATCAGCTGCTTTTTTCTTAACCGAACTACGTCTGGTCTTTTTAGCAGGCTCAGCCACAGCTGCTTCACCTACTCCTTTACCATAAATTTCATTAAAATCAACTAGTTCAATCATGGCTATTTCAGCAGCATCACCAATCCTTTGACCTAATTTTATTACACGAGTATAACCACCTGGTCGGCTAGCTACTTTAGGGGCTACCACGGTAAACAATTCCTTAACCGCCTCTTTATCATTTAAATAACTAAATACAATTCTGTGGTTGTGCATGATTGATTCCTTGCTAGCAGTATGCTTAGTTTTGGTAATCAATGGCTCAATGTAAGTACGCAAAGCCTTTGCCTTAGCAAGGGTAGTCGTGATCCTTTTATGCATGATCAACTGGCAACCTAAGTTCATTAGGAGTGCTTTTCTGTGCGAAGCAGTTCTGCTTAAATTATTGTTCTTATTTCCGTGACGCATGATAGATAGTTTTTATTCACCTATACCGTGTCAGGATTTATAGGCTACTTAGTTTAGTAATTACTCAGATATAAAATGTGCTTACTTGAAAACATCCAACACAATAAAGCGATGTACGTTTCAATCCTCACCTTAGTTTACTCGTCATCTAGTTTCAACTTGCTCAGATCCATTCCAAAACCAAGACCTCTTTCATTCAACACCTGCTCAATTTCACTCAAAGATTTTTGTCCAAAGTTTCTGAATTTCATTAGGTCTTCTTGCTCGTACTGAACTAACTCACTCAATGAATTAATCTTAGCTGCTTTCAAGCAATTAAATGCACGAACAGAAAGATCCAAGTCTTCCAAAGGTGTTTTCAACACTTTACGCAATTGCAAAGTTTGTTCATCCACCAAATCTTCTTTTTTATCTTCTTTTGTGTCAAAAGTGATGTTCTCATCGGTGATGATCATCAAATGTTGAATCAAAATACGACTTGCTTGTTTAACCGCTTCTTCGGGATGAATGGTGCCATCCGTAATCACTTCCATGATCAACTTTTCAAAATCGGTACGCTGTTCAACACGCGTATTTTCGATGGTGTACTTTACATTTTTTATCGGCGTGTAGATTGCATCCACCGCTATATAACCAAAATGTGAATTCTTTTCCTTGTTATCTTCTGCCGGAACATAGCCACGCCCCTTACCTATTGTAATTTCGATATCAAGTTTTGCGCTACTGTCCATCACACAAAGAATCAATTCAGGATTCATTACTTCAAAGGTAGGAGAAGCCTCTCCGATCATTGCAGCAGTAAATTCAGTTTTGTTCTTTAAAGAAAGGGTGATTTTTTCTGTACTTACTTCATGTTCTACTTTCTTCTTAAAACGAACTTGTTTCAGATTCAGAATAATTTCAGTTACATCTTCGGTAATCCCTTTGATGGTGGCAAACTCGTGGTCAGCACCAACTATATTGATACCAATGATTGCATACCCTTCTAAAGAGTTAAGCAATACACGACGCAATGCATTACCGATTGTAACACCATAACCAGGTTCAAGCGGGCGAAATTCGAACTGAGCTTCAAAATCATTTGCTTTTTGAAGAACAATTTTATCGGGCTTAACAAAATTTAAAATGGCCATT
>CANJAW010000059.1:0-10384 GCA_947472215.1 Chitinophagaceae bacterium | reverse complement strand
GCTATCACTAGGCGCACTAGTTGGTGTGGAAAAACCAGGGGCGATAAGCTCCAGGTGAAGTTGGCCCTTTTTGCGACCGCTTCACTAACGCCATAGGCGCCGCCAATGAGGAAAATCATTGTTTTGCTCCCTTCATCGGCCCTAGTCTGAATCAGTTGAGCAACCGCTTCACTTTTCAGCTGTTTGCCTCTTTCGTCAAGTAAAACGAGGTAATCTTCTTTTTGAATTGCTTGTAAAATGGTTTCGCCTTCCTTTTTTTTGAGATCGGTTTCAGATAGGGAAGCTGCGTTTTTTGGCATGGCAATGATATTCCATTCCACCGGATAGTAATTGGTAATTCGTTTGGTAAACAATTCTACCCCCTCTTTAACATAGTTTTCATGTGCTTTTCCAATGGACCAGAATTGAAGTTTCATGTAATTATTTCAAGCAAAATTGCGTAAAGAGTTGGGTACAATAAAATAAATCTCTATTTTTGCAGTCCAATAGCAAAAAAGCCTTGGTTTTGATGCTGGTCTGGCTGCGTAGCTCAACTGAATAGAGTACCTCACTACGGATGAGGGGGTTTTAGGTTTGAATCCTAACGCGGTCACAATATCCATCTCAAATGGTATCGTTTCCCTGCAATTCTTTGATTTGCAGGGATTTTTTTTTGAATCGCCTGATTGATGTTAGTTTTTAGTAAAGTGTTGGTTCAAATTCATTTCACCAATCTGGGGATGTAGATAGCTCATATATCTTTTATTAGTTAGGCTGTGATATTGCAATACATTTGTATATTGCCTTATATAGCTTATTTTAAATATTAAGATACTGCAAAGATTAAATATGATATTCCCAATTAAATGCACTATATAATTCAGTTAAATCTTTATTGATTTTAGTCAGTCCCTTATATAATACTGGGATTAATTTTTTATAATACCATTTTATTAAATTTATTTGTAATGCCTTACAACCGTCGCCAGTTTTTGAAACAATCGTCCCTAACAGCCGTTTCGGGGATATTGTTGCCAGAGTCCTTACTGCAGCTTTCTGAAAAGGGTAAGAAAATACGTATCCTCGTTTGGGATGAGCGCTCAAGTGCTGAAAAAGAAGCGTACGATAATTATTTAGGTAACTATATTGCTGATCAGTTGAAACTGCATCCGGAGTTTTTGGTGGTATCGGCTGGGTTAAACGACCCGGAGCAGGGATTATCAGAAACCTTACTTGATCAAACCGATGTGTTAATCTGGTGGGGGCATGTACGACAGGCTGAGGTGAAGCCAGCAAAGGGTAGGAGCATTGTACAAAGAATCAAAGCAGGCACCCTTTCGCTTATAGCGCTTCATTCTGCACATTGGTCTACTCCATTTGTGGAGGCGATGAATGAAATAACCCGGATAAGAGTTTTCAGTGATCCAACTGTGAAAGAGGATGATGTGAGTTTTGTGCCACCCCCTACACAGTATACTGTTCCCAAATATGATTCTCGCCTTACGCCCTATACTGCTGAAAGAAAGTTTCCCGATGGTCATACTACCCTTCAGGTGCATTTGCCTTTTTGCTGTTTCCCTTCTGTTCGCAATGATGGAAAACCCAGTATGGTAAAAGTATTGAAGCCAGCACACCCGATTATGAAAGGTCTTCCTGTTAATTTTCAGCTACCTCATACCGAAATGTATGATGAACCCTTTCATGTACCTGCTCCCGACCAGGTATTGTTTGAAGAAACCTGGGCTACAGGTGAATGGTTTCGATCAGGTATGCTGTGGAATTTAGGAAAAGGTAAAATATTTTATTTTAGACCAGGGCATGAAACCTTTCCAGTTTTTAAGGAACAAACTGTACTGCAAATATTATCCAACGCAGTAAAATGGCTGGCGCGGACTTAATCAAATAGCCGTAATTATTTTTAACACATTCTCTATTAGCAACTTGACTTTTGTAATCTTGTTCCTAAAATTTGATAAACAGTCAATCTTTTGGTATTCAATGAATTACGATTAATTGTAATACAAGTTTAGTTATTTTGTAATTTTAAACCATTTTACCACAAGTCTATGGAATGTAAGATTAGATTTGTAACTTTGCCAACTAATTTTAGTATATTTTGTATATTATTCTGACTATACAAGAACCTACTAATCGCAATTGTTTCAAACAGGCAATATTCTGAATTTAATTATATACAATGAGGCAACTTAAGATAGCAACGCAGATTACCAACAGGGATTCCCAAGCCGTGGAAAAATACCTGCAGGAAATTTCTAAAATTTCCATGATAACTCCAGAAGAGGAAACCATTTTGGCCCAAAAAATTAAAATGGGCGACCAGCGTGCGCTGGATAAGCTGGTTCAGGCGAATCTTCGTTTTGTAGTGTCTGTTGCCAAGCAATACCAGCACCAAGGACTTTCTCTAAGTGATTTGATCAACGAAGGTAATCTTGGTCTTATTAAAGCTGCCCAGCGTTTTGATGAAACCAAAGGTTTTAAATTTATTTCATACGCAGTTTGGTGGATTCGTCAGTCCATCTTGCAGGCATTGGCCGAGCAAGGTAGATTGGTTCGTTTGCCCCAAAATAAAATCGGCACCTACAACAAGGCCAATAAGGCTTATATGGCTTTTGAACAAGAGCATGAGCGGGAGCCTTCTACCGAAGAGTTGGCAGAGTTATTGGAAATGAGCGAAACGGAAATTAATAATATATTCCAAAGCAATACCCGTCATACTTCTTTGGATGCACCAGTGCACGAAGCGGAAGATGTGGCGATGGGTGATTTGTTGCAAGGTGGCGACGATACCGATGAAGATGTGATGCACGATTCTTTGAGAAATGAAATTCGCAGGGTATTGAAATCCCTGAGTCCAAGAGAAGCTGAAATCGTAAATGCTTATTTTGGTTTGGATGGCGAGAATGGGGTTACCATTGAGCAAATCGGACAGAAATATGATCTAACGAAAGAGCGTATTCGCCAGATCAAAGAAAGGGCGATTAAGCGATTGCAGAAAGCTAGGTACAGCGGTGCGTTGAAGGCTTATTTAGGATAATCGTTTTTTTTTACTGGTTACTTACTTAGTTTAGGGGTTTAGAGGTTTAGAAGTTTAGGGGTTTAGTGGTTTAGAAGTTTAGGGGTTTAGTGGTTTAGTTTGCAGTCTTTCGAATGCTACAATTTATTTTAATAGTAAATCCTTCCGTTTATTTTCGGAGGGATTTTTTTATTGGTCAAATGATAACTGCTTATAATTGCGCTTAACTTTTGTATCAGCAATAGATTGGCTATTGGGTGGTTTTGTCAGTCGATTTAGGAATTTTAAAAATGTAAAAGCAGGAGCCTACTTTACACCATTGGGCGTAAGTGGCACACCACATTGCCTTTTATACAACTGGACCGTGTTTTCAAGACCAAGATAAATAGCATCACAGATCAGTGCATGTCCGATGGATACTTCTAGTAATGCCGGAATGTGTTGTGTAAAATAAAGAAGGTTTTGTAGATCTAGGTCGTGCCCCGCATTGATACCAAGCCCGCATTCATTCGCTTTATGAGCGGCTTTCACAAAAGGCTCGATGGCAGCTTGTATTTGTCCTGCTGCAAACAATTTAGCATAAGATTCAGTGTACAATTCAATTCGGTCGGTTCCAGTTGCTGCAGCTCCTTCAATCATTTCTGGTACAGGATCAACAAAAATGGAGGTTCGGATACCTGCATTTTTAAAAATCCGAATCATATCAATCAAGTAATCCTTGTGTTCAATGGTGTTCCATCCGTGGTTGGAAGTGAGTTGTCCTAAAGAATCAGGCACCAGCGTTACTTGGGCAGGTTGATTGTTCAATACTAGTTGCACAAATTTATCTTCAGTACAATTGCCTTCAATATTGAGTTCTGTGTGAATCACTTTTTTTAAGTCGTAGACGTCTGCATAGCGGATATGTCGCTCGTCTGGGCGGGGGTGAACAGTGATTCCATTGGCTCCAAATCGTTCGATATCCAAAGCGGTGGCTACAAGATCCGGATTGTTGCCTCCACGGCTATTTCTCAGGGTAGCAATTTTATTGATATTTACTGAAAGAGAGGCCATAGACGGTTTCAATTTATCTTCAAAGTTAAGTGGTTTTCATTTTTTCTTAACGGGTGTTCTTTCAAAAAAGAATCCATTCATCAAAATTTCATTTCAAAATAAAGCATTGTACGTAATTTTATACCCTAGTAAATATTAGATCGGTCAATCAAACAGTTCCGATTATTCATCTTTCAATAAATCTGTAAAATGGTTAAGAAAATCAAAACTTTATTACTTAGTAGCTTATGGTTGTTAGCAATTAGTAGTTGTGCATTTAAAAGCGTTACCCGAAACAAGGATATCACCTATTTAGCTGCAGATAGTTCGCACAATATTGTGGCTCAAAAATTAAATGTGTTTGCTCCACGAAAGCAGGGGAACTTGAAAGAGGTATTCATTTTTGTATATGGCGGAACCTGGAATTCAGGCCATAAATCTATGTACAGTTTTTTAGGAAATAGAATGGCTAGAAAAAATGTGGTTACTGTAATACTTGATTACCCCAAAAGCCCAGGGGCTAATTATGATGAAATGGCAACAGATGTAGCCAAATCAGTAAAATGGGTGAAGGAAAATATTGAGCAATATGGTGGTGATCCCGATAAAATTTATATATCCGGTCATTCAGCAGGTGGCCACTTGGCAGCACTCATTACAGTTCGAAATGATTATTTTGACAAATTAGGTGTCAAAAATCCTATCAAGGGGGCTATTTTAATCGATGCCGCAGGATTAGATATGTATACTTATTTGGAAGAATCTAAATTTACGGGGGATAATACCTATTTGCAAACCTTCACCAATAATCCGGTATCTTGGAAGGAGGCTTCTCCCTTGTATTATGTTCACAAAGGTATGGCACCGATGCTGATTTATGTTGGGGGTAAAACGTATCCTTCTATTGCCATCGGCAACGAAAAATTGGTTTCAGCCATGCGTGGGTTGAATGAGGAACCCATTTACTATACTTTGGAAGGTAAAAAGCATAAGCCGATGATTACACAGTTTCTTAATTCGGGTAACCAGCGGTATAAGGAAATACTTGATTTTATGCGCAACAAAAAGGACAAAAAGGAATAACTGTAGATAGGGAATTGTTTCTTTTTTTCTGTAATTAGAAATAAAGTAATAGCTATATTTACTGTATATCAATTGATTATATAGTTTAATTTAAATTTTAATCTATGTCAATACGTATTTTCATTACAGGTGGAACTTTTGATAAGGAATACAATGAACTCAATGGTCAGCTGTATTTTAAGGATACGCATTTGCACGACCTATTGGATATGGGGCGAAATAAGGTTTCAGTGGAAATAAGAACGCTCATGATGATTGACAGTCTGCAAATGACTGATGAAGATCGTGCACTGATTGTTCATCAATGTAAGCATTGTAATGAAAACCAGATTGTAATCACCCATGGTACTGATACAATGGAGGATACGGCCAAGGTGTTGGCATTGGCAATGTTAAACAAAACAATTATACTTACAGGTGCCATGATCCCTATTAAATTTGGCAGTTCGGATGGTTTATTTAATCTTGGTAGTGCACTTGCTTTTGCACAATCATTGCCTTTAGGCGTATATATAGCCATGAATGGCCGTTTTTTTAACTGGGATAATGTACGCAAAAATAAACTTACAGGGATTTTCGAAGAACTAAAATAATCGGTTGTTTTTCATTTTATATTCATTGTATAAAAATTTAGATAGTATTCATTGTATATTGATTATCAATTAATTAAATTAAATATCATAATTTGTCAATTTTCAATAGAGTAGGTAAGTTTTATCAATCCCTTTCATTCGGAAATTGGAAATTTTTGATAGGTGGTCTGCTATTTTCAATTTTGTGGTCCTCCGCATCTACTGCAACGAAGCTAGGTTTGACATCAGCACAACCTTTCGTAATAGCCACTTCGCGTTTTTGTATTGCAGGGCTGATTCTATTATTCATTTCCCATATTGTATTAGGTAATAGGTTGCCGGTAAAAGGTGAATGGAGATCAATCATGCTGTATGGGTTGCTTAATATTTCTATTTATTTGGGATTGTATGTTATCGCTATGCAACAGGTTTCAGCTGGTTTGGGCAGCTTGGCTGTAGCAATTAACCCTGTATTTATATCGCTGATAGCGGTCAGTTTGCTTTCACATAAAATTACCAAGCGGCATTTGTTAAGTCTATTGTTGTGTATGGTGGGGGTAACACTGGCCGCATATCCATTAATTCAACATAGTTATGCCACTCCGGCAGGCATAGGGATTTTAATAGCCAGTATGGTAGCTTATTCCTTGGGGACCATTTATTATTCCCGGGTTCAATGGAATGGTTTACATCTGTTAACCATCAATGGTTGGCAAACTATTTTGGGCGGCATTTTTTTAGTCCCTTTATTAGTATTTACTTATCAGCCGGATAAAAATTTGTTTGATGCCAATTTTTGGAAGTCGATCGGTTGGTTGGCAATACCTGTCTCCATTGGAGCAGTTCAACTTTGGTTATATTTGATTCGGCATAATCCAATTAAGGCAGCCTTTTGGTTATTTCTTTGTCCGATATTTGGGTTTGTTCTTGCCAGGATACTATTGCAAGAGCCCATTAGCTGGTTTACTTTTGTAGGAGTAGTACTGGTATTGTCCGGTCTTTATTTGGTTCAGCGGCTGAATAAATAGCCATTCCTCCCTCTAGCCTCACAATCAGATTGGTTTGGGGGCACAGTTAGTCAACAATTGATGAAACTGTCAAAATAATGATTGTAAATCAGTTGTTTATTGTTTCCCATCCGCATCAAAATAGCTAATTCTCCTTCTTTCAAAAGGTTTAATTCAACAGTTATTGATTTTTAAGTGATTTTTTGCAATTTTTTGCCAATTTCAATGGATATTTGTAAATAATTATTAAAAATACAACAATGAGCCAAAAGCCAAGTACGCTATTTGATAAAGTGTGGGATGCACATGTAGTGAGAAAAATTGAAGATGGCCCCGATGTATTCTTTATTGACCGTCATTTTATTCATGAGGTTACCAGTCCAGTTGCCTTTTTAGGTCTGGAGAGCAGGGGGTTACAAGTAATGTTTCCTGAACACACTTTTGCCACTGCCGATCACAATACACCCACTATTAATCAGCATTTACCGGTAGCTGATCCATTATCTGCCAATCAGCTAAAAGCATTGGAACAAAATTCAGCTAAATATGGGATTTCCCATTGGGGTTTGGGTAACCCAAAAAATGGTATTGTTCACGTAGTAGGACCCGAAAATGGTATCACCCTTCCTGGAATGACCATTGTTTGCGGAGATTCACATACCTCTACCCATGGTGCTTTTGGCGCTATCGCTTTTGGTATCGGTACCTCAGAGGTGGAGATGGTGTTATCTTCTCAATGCATCATGCAGCCCAAGCCTTTAAAAATGCGTATCAACGTTACGGGTAGTTTGGGTAAGGCTGTTACGCCAAAGGATGTTACCCTTTATATTATTTCAAAATTAACCACTGCAGGTGCAACGGGTTATTTTGTAGAATATGCAGGGGATGTTTTTGAAAAAATGAGTATGGAAGGCCGTATGACGGTTTGTAATATGAGTATTGAAATGGGTGCACGTGGCGGTATGATTGCTCCGGATGAAACCACATTTTCGTATATTAATGGTCGTGAGTTAGCCCCTAAAGGAGCAGCCTGGGATAAAGCACTAGCCTATTGGAAAACACTTTCTACTGATGCAGGTGCTGCCTTTGACTTGGAATACCATTTCGACGCCGCTGACATAGAGCCGATGATTACTTATGGCACCAATCCTGGTATGGGAATGGGGATTTCTAAATCCATTCCAAAAGGGGCGGATTTAAAAGGTGGTACTGCCACTTATGAAAAGTCCCTTGCCTATATGGGCTTTGGTGAGCAAGAACAAATGATTGGCAAAAAGGTAGACTTCGTATTTATAGGAAGTTGCACCAATGGTCGTATTGAGGATTTTAGGGCTTTTGCTTCCATCGTAAAAGGAAGAAAAAAAGCGGAACATGTTACGGCTTGGGTTGTTCCAGGTTCTCATATTGTAGAAGCACAAATTAAAGAAGAAGGAATTTTAGATATCCTAACCGAAGCGGGTTTTTTGTTGCGTCAACCTGGTTGCTCGGCTTGTCTTGCCATGAATGATGATAAAGTACCCGCAGGTAAATATGCGGTGAGTACCAGTAATCGAAATTTTGAAGGTCGTCAGGGTCCAGGAAGCAGGACGATGTTAGCAAGTCCTTTAGTGGCAGCAGCTGCAGCGGTTACCGGCTATGTAACTGACCCTAGGGAATTGATGTAAATTTTGGGTCGTTCATTTTGGGTTTTTAGTTTTCAATTATTCATTTATCAATTAATTTTATGGCATACGATAAATTTACCACTGTTTCAAGTTCAGCAGTTCCATTACCTATCGAGAATGTGGATACCGACCAGATTATTCCTGCCCGATTTTTAAAAGCAACTAAGCGGGAAGCTTTTGGAGACAACTTGTTTCGCGATTGGCGCTATAATAGCGATGATAGTCCTAAACAGGATTTTATTTTAAACAATCCAATTTATTCCGGTAAAATACTGGTTGGCGGCACCAATTTCGGAAGTGGCAGTAGCCGTGAACATGCTGCTTGGGCTCTTTATGATTATGGTTTTCGTTGTGTGGTATCCAGTTTTTTTGCTGATATTTTTAAGAACAACGCTATCAATATGGGCATCTTACCGGTACAGGTAAGTCCCGAATTTTTAATACAAATTTTTTCTGCTATTGAAGCAGATCCAAATACCCAAATCGAAGTAAGTTTACCAAATCAAACGATTTCCATCCTTGCAACCGGTGCTACTGAATCATTCGAAATTAATGGGTATAAAAAAAATAACCTACTCAATGGATTTGATGACATCGATTATTTACAAGCCATGAAATCCGAAATTGGAGCATTCGCTGCTGAAAAGGCAGTGTAGTGGTGAATGGGCAATGGTGAATGGTGAATGGGCAATGGTGAAAGGGCAATGGTGAAAGGGCAATGGTGAAAGGGCAAAGCTTCGCAAACTATTTTGCTTTATTCGAAATTACTCTTGTGAGAAAGAAATTTATTGATGCTTATTGCAAATTATGTTTTAAAAAGTATTGAATTCTATAATTATAAATATTCACCATTCACAATTCACCATTCACCATTCACCATTGACCATTAATTTATAAACACAGCCATCGCTGCAAGCAATTGAAAAACACTCCTCGGCATATCGAAATAATGGATACCACGCTTCGTGACGGTGAGCAAACCAGCGGTGTGTCATTTTCTGCATCTGAAAAATTAACCATTGCTCAGTTATTGCTTACGGAAGTAAAAGTAGACAGAATTGAAATTGCCTCTGCTAGGGTATCTGAAGGTGAATTTCTTGCAGTAAAAAAAATAACGGATTGGGCTCGCGCCACTGGATTTATCAATCAGGTGGAAGTATTAACCTTTGTAGATGGATCCACTTCGGTAGACTGGATGTTGGAGGCTGGGGCAGTAGTGATGAACTTACTAACCAAAGGATCCTTAAATCATCTTACTTACCAGCTTAAAAAGAAGCCAGCAGAGCATTTTGAAGAAATTGCCCAAGTAATTCAGTTGGCTACAAAAAAGGGTTTGCAATGCAATGTTTATTTAGAAGATTGGAGTAATGGAATGCGTAATTCAAAGGAATATGTGTTGCAATACCTCGATTTTTTGCAGCATCAACCAATCCAACGTGTATTATTACCTGATACACTGGGCGTTTTAATTCCTTCCGAAACATTTGACTATGTATCGGAATTGGTTAATCGTTATCCAACATTGCATTTCGATTTTCATGCACACAATGATTATGACCTCAGTATTGCCAATGTGATGGAGGCGGTAAAAGCAGGAGCCCATGGATTACACCTTACTGTAAATGGCATGGGAGAACGCGCAGGAAATGCACCATTAGCTAGTGCAATTGCCGTTTTAAATGATTTTATGCCGGAAGTAAAAACGACTGTTGTAGAAAAATCTTTGTACACTGCCAGTAAATTAGTAGAAGCTTTTTCGGGATTCCGTGTTTCGGCTAATAAACCAGTTGTGGGAGAAAATGTATTTACCCAAACAGCGGGTATTCATGCAGACGGCGATAAAAAGAACAATCTTTATTACAATGATTTACTGCCGGAGCGATTTGGTAGGCAACGTAAATATGCTTTGGGTAAAACCAGTGGTAAGGCCAACATCGACAATAATTTACAGCAATTGGGAATCCAATTATCCGATGCAGATTTGAAAAAAGTTACCCAGCGGGTAATTGAATT
>CANJAW010000058.1:0-10392 GCA_947472215.1 Chitinophagaceae bacterium | reverse complement strand
ATGGTATTTATTTATCCATGCATAAGCATGAAACGGCTACTACTGATATCAATGTATGGGAAACCTGGGGATTTATTATGACTAGTATGTCAAGATGTATTTCCGCCATCAGTTCTCTAAAAGATAATAAGGACGCCAATGTAAAAACCTATATGGCAGAAGCAAGGGGTATGCGTGCTTTTTACAACTGGATGACCTTAGATCTATTTGGTATTGCCTTGGTAAAAGAAGATCCGGGTGCAGTTTCCAAAATCATACGTGGTGCGGATGCTGTTGCTTATATTAAAAGTGAGTTGATAGCTGCAGAGCCAGATTTGTCTACAGCAGTAGGACCTGGCAGGTTTACCAAAGCTGCTGCATGGGCCTTGATTGCAAGATTAAGTATCAATGCCGCCTCTTATCGCGATATTTATGCTGCATCCTTGACCTTTAAGACAGAAGACATGGATGAGGTAATCAAGTATTGTGATAAAGTGATCAGCTCAGGTCAGTATGCTTTATCAGCTGATTATTTCGCCATCTTTGGAAATGACAATCATACCAATAAGGAATTGATTTTTGCAGTTGACCAACGTTTTGACCTGAATGGTCATAATAGAATGGCTTATTTTTCCCTTTCCGGCGACCAGTTTCCATTAGCTGAATTTCCTTCTGCCAATGGAACCGATGGTCCAGGTATTACTTCAGATTTTTATCAGACATGGGTAGCGGCGAATGGTGCTGTTGATCCTGCAGCAGCTGACCCAAGGTTTTACAAACAAAATGTTTCCATGTATTCTAATCCTGGAGATTCCTGTGTTTTAGGACCCGATTTTAATATCAATCGTGGAATTTTGCGCGGACAACAATATGGCCTGATTCGTCAAAATGGTGTTTTTGTAAAATGTCCTGATGGTAAATTCAAGGTGGGTAAATTGTATAATACTACCCGCAGTAATCCGAATCTACCGGTAAATTTTTCTGAATTTATTGATTTTACTACTGCAGGAAGTAACTATTCAACTGGTTACAGAGTAGAGAAATATGAGTTCAGTCGGAAATCTGCCAGTGGTAGAAATTACGGGGAAGCTGATATCTCTATTCTTCGCCTAGCGGATGTATATCTGATGCGTGCCGAAGCAAAACTTCGCAAGGGAGACGCTGCTGGTGCACTAGCAGATGTTAATTCTGTAAGAAATTCCAGGACAGCTTATACTGTAAAAGGTAGTCCATTAGCTTCCATCACCCTTGATCTGCTATTGCGTGAAAGAGGTTTTGAGTTGTATTGGGAAATGAATCGTAGAACCGATTTGATTCGCTTTGGTAAGTACGAAGGTACCTGGACTGAAAAAACCAATACAGATAAAAATAAAAGAATTTTTCCAATACCACAAAATGCGGTTGACGGAGCTTCCAACCTTCCTAATTATATGAAGCAAAACGCGGGCTACTAAAAATCTCCCGAACATAATAAAAAAAGCGATGGCTTGTTTGAAAAAACAGGCCATCGCTTTTTTATTGCGGCTGCACAAATAGTTTAGCAGCAATTTGCCAATAGTCAAATAAACTTAGCCAGTCAGTTTTGACTAATTGTTAACAGTCAGTTATAGACCATACTAACTTGAGGATAGCTAAATTTGTTATATTCACCCTTTCAAACCAAAACAGGCTAACCTTGTCTATTCTTTTTTAGCACCAAGCAATGAAAAAAACTACCTTTCTTTTTGGACTTATTTTACTCTTCATCTCGAAGCTATCGGCTCAGCAAATAGACTCCATGATGAGTGTATATGCAGAAAATTTTCCGCAGGAAAAGATTCATATTCATTTTGATAAAAGTAGTTATAGCAAGGGTGAAACCATTTGGTTCAAAGCCTATGTAATGGCCGATATTACTACTTCAGATTACAGCCATAATTTTTATGTTGACTGGTTCGACGAACAGGGTAAACTAATCAGTCATACTGCTTCTCCCATGTTTGAGTCATCTGCAAGAGGACAATTCATTGTTCCGGAAAAATACACCGGAAAGCTATTGCATGCAAAAGCCTATACCAACTGGATGCTAAATTTTGACACCGCCTTTTTATACAATAAAGATCTTAGGGTGGATCAATCCATTGGTAGTAAAGCAAAGCACAAATCCGATAAGCTAGTTGCGTCTATCCATTACTTCCCCGAGTCAGGGGATTTGGTAGGAGGTGTTGTTCAGCAGGTGGCATTTTTAGCCACCAATCAATATGGGATACCTGTCAATATTTCGGGAGCAATAAAAAATAGCCAGGGCGAATTGGTTGATTCCTTTACAACGGTTCATGATGGCATGGGTACTTTTTCGCTGCAGGTAGATGCAAAAGAAACCTACACCACCTCCTGGGTGGACGAGTATGGAGAAGACCATATCACTCTTTTGCCCATTACTAGACAGGCTGGTGCAATGATTCAGGTGAGGCCTTTAAAGCACAAAATTATTTTTGTTATCAATAGAAGCGAGGAAGTTGCAGCTAATTTTAAAACTTTGTATGCTATTGCTCATATCAACCAGCATGAAATTTACAAATTCCGAATTAGTCTTATTTCTAAAACATCTTCCTTAGCAGAAATAGCTACCGATGGTTTGCCAACGGGTATCGTGCAGATTACACTATTTGATGCCAATTGGGTACCTATTGCAGAGCGGGCAGTATTTGTAAATAACGAGGCATACAGCTTTGAGCCGATTATTACCATTACCAAAAAAGGATTAGCCGGTAGAGCAAGGAATGCTTTGGACGTATTCGTTCCAGATAGTTCTATTAGCAATATGTCAATGGCAATTACTGATGCCGATCTTTTAGTCGATTCCAGTAACACCATTATTTCTCAAATGTTATTGGCAGCAGATATAAAAGGCGCTATTCATAATCCTTCCTATTATTTTTTTAATAATAGCGATACTATTCGCCAGCAGCTAGATTTGGTAATGCTAACACATGGATGGCGCCGGTTTAACTGGGCTAAGATTGCCAACAACCAGCCACCTGTAAATATTAATTCAAGGGATACAGATTACCTTCAAATTAGCGGTTCTGTTAGCGGAGTAAATGCCGCCAAATCATTTAAATCTAAACTATTGATCAATCTTGTGTTGCAGGCAAGTGATAGCAGTAAGCAATTTCTTTTTTTACCTGTATCTCCCAGTGGCCATTTTATACAAAAAGGTGTAAGTTTTTATGATACTTTAAAAATATATTACCAGTTCAACGGCGATAAAAGGTTAACGAATAGGGCAGTGGTTAAATTTACTAATGGACTAATTCCCCCACCGGCTACAATATACATGCCGCGAACAGCTCCGCTATTATTATGGAAAAATCCATTGGATAGTATTGCAATAGAGCGGGAACGGTTTTTTTATGCAGAAAAATTCCGAATCGATCAGTTTGCTACTACTACCCTTCAGGAAATAACCTTACGAGCGAAACTAAGATCAGCAAAAGAACTGTTAGATGATAAATATGCTAGTGGCTTATTTTCTGGTGGCGAAGCTACCAATTTTGATATAGAAAATGACCCTTCGGCATTGGGTATGACGGATGTATTTAGGTATTTAACTGGCCGAGTAGCGGGACTGCAGATAAGCGAAACCAATGGCGAAACGACACTCAGCTGGAGAGGAAGTAGACCTGAGATTTTTTTGGATGAGATGCGTATAGAGGCGGATCAATTAGAAGGCCTGTCCATGAGTGATGTAGCGTATGTGAAAGTGTTTCATCCGCCATTTTTTGGTGCTTCCGGTGGCGGTGCAGGTGGTGCGATTGCTGTGTATACAAGAAAAGGAACTGATGTTAAATATACTCCTGGTGATAACCTGGGTTTTCAACTGTTGGCAGGGTATACCAAATACAAAGATTTTTTTAATCCCGATTATAGTACTGCCCAGCCCACGCCAAAAGATGTGCGCACTACTTTGTATTGGAATCCATTTATTTTAACAGATAAAAAAAATAATTCTTTCCATGTAGAGTTCTTTAATAATGACATCAGTAAACGACTTTATGTTATTTTGGAAGGAATGAATAGTGATGGAAAATTAACGAGGGTAGAAAAAATAATAGAATAAGTGAATTGCCCATTGTAGAAATTATTATCGGTTAAAATTCTTTTGCAGAAAATTCATTGCATTTCCTGCAAATATTTTTTGAATGATTTTTTCGGCTGTTAATCCAAACATCAATCGATTAATTTCATCTAAAGGCATTGAGTAATTAAATCCTGTTTGTGAAATTTCTTCCGGCTGAATCAAAAATTCAAAAAGGTCTTTTTTTAAAATTGGCATTTCGGCAGTAGTAGGGTAAAAATCCAGGTGATGGATAAATCCATCGAAGTCACTGCCAATAGAAAGTAGGTCCCAGCCCTTTTTTGAATTGACAGTTTTTACAATTTCAAATAAATTGGCGAACACTATTTTTGCATATTGTCTGCGCAAATCAGCACTGGTAAGTTTCCTGTTTTTTTTGACAATGGCAATGACAATATTACCCGCTATTCTCCGCTCATCCAGTTGTATTCCTATCAATCCGTCGGTTTCGGAAATTACTAAAATATCTTCTGCACAAAGATTAATGCTTTGTTCATGAAGATAGTTGCTAGTGTCATACCTTTCCATTTCATCATCTTGTGCAATCAAGGCATCTAAGCTCCTGCATTTGCTAACCACTCCGGTATGGCTGCAAATCAATGGGAATTTGTCATTGTGCATCCAGTAATTTGTTTGGATAAACGAATAAAAATCCTTGCGACAAGCAGGGCTCATGTGTTTTATGTCAATCAATACCCTAGGGCCATTGCTGGTTTTTAGTAAAAGTTTGATGACTTCCTTTCCCATTGTTTTCAATCCTTCATTCATGCCTTCCGTTTGGGATACTAGGGAGTCAAAAATTTTCGTCAAACTTTTTGCATGTCCGCCCAAACCATTCCAAAAATGGTGGTTGAGTGAAATGTACAATGGTACAAATTCCCATTTTTTCATTGCCTCGATATTGTTTTCATAGGCTAGTAAGGAATTAACATCGAGCCCATCTTCAAGATGGGTTTTCCCAGCATGCTGCATCAAATGGTCTGTTGCAGGCACCTGGCTAGAAAGTGTATGAGCACCCTCTATACTGATGATGATGCAGATAGTAGTTGAGCCAGCACCAACGGCCTCTTTAATCTCTTGAAAATTTTTGACAAATTTTATTGTATAAGTTTCATCTTTGTTTTGTTGGTTATTATACTTTGTAAAATAAGTGTACTCAGGAACCAATGCCTCTTGGAAATATTGTGACATCCATTTTTTCGAAAAATCGATATCCGTGGTATGAAATCCCGTCAAGGCATTGACTACATTGTTTTTTAAAGTGAACATGTTCAACATTTTTTTTTCTGCCACCAGTCCCTTCATCATTTTTTTTAATAGCCCATCGGATTTAACATTGACCACAAAAAATGCTTTTTCAAGCGGCGTAAGTGAAACAATTGCTACCCTAACCTTTCCTTTATGCAAATTGTCAAAATTACTTTGTGTACTGAGCTTAAAGTGAAGTTTGCTTTCAATTTTCTTGCTCAGCCATTTAAGTAGCCGGGTGCTAATTTCGTTTTCGTAGCTTTCAAATGGCGTATGGGAGGGGTTGTTTCTACCACTCATAAATGGTTTCCAACTGCTATGGCAATGGATATCAATATTAAAATCATGTTCCATGGTACGATTGTATAAGCTAGGAAAGTACATAGCATGTTTGAAAAATGCAATGACTTGCCATGGATTTTTTGAATCCCCTTTGTCTATGCTTAGCGGAAAAGTATCTAATTTGGCTAGGTAAAGGAATTTCGCGAGGCACTAAAAAAACAATCGGGCTTAGTTGTTGTTCTTTCTTTATTTTTGCCTTGTTAATTTGGGTTGTTAGCTCAGTTGGTTTAGAGCATCACGTCGACAACGTGAGGGTCGCTGGTTCGAGCCCAGCACAGCCCACCAGTATAGATTGCCTTGTGCAAAAGGCATTTCCACATCCTAGCCATTAGTTATGCTGCCGAATATGCCTAGGGTAGTATTTTGGATCATGTATAGATGCATCAAACCATAATCGGTTGGGAAGCACTGGTGAACTGTCTCAGGAAGATATCAATCAATCTCTGGCGCAATTAAATACCCCCACTATTTAAGGAGTTTTTCAATTTTTAAAAAAAGTACAGCAGCGTTACTGTGCCTTCGCTTTATAGGTAAGCTGTTCGTTAATAGGTAGCGGTCATATCCTCGTCCACACAGATGATAAAGTCTGCTTTATTTTTATTTTCTTTTAGTAAATGGCGGATATTTTTTTGCGAAACGGTGGTAATGGTAGCAATCGCTAGTTCCGGCCGTTGCTGTTGAAGGTGCCACATAATTCCATCATGATTGTCGGAGTGGTAACTTCCATTGTAATGGATAAACAGACTTCCAGCAATAAAATACTGGAGAATGAAATGGGCCATGGTAGCATCTTTTACAGCTTGCGCTTTAGGCATATTGGCAGTACCATGTCCGGCCATCATAGACATCATGTTTTTATATCCAGGTAAATTTGGATCATAAGCAATGGGTAGCGGGGCCATCCATTTTTTTTCAGCTGCACTCAGGGAATCCAACCTTTCCAATCCTCCTTTCGAAACGAGGGTCGCATACTTTCGGGGTATATTGGTAGCGGCAAATACAATGTTATTTTCTTTGGCAAAATCCACCAGCGGTGCATAGTCGGTTGAGTAATTTTTCCAAAGGCGGGCCATTGAATCTAATCCCTTGCCGGTAATTTTCCCCAGCAGGTATAGGTTCAATGCGGATTGATTATCCTGCTCAAACATTTCTGCACCTAGCACTAGGCTTCGTTCTTTTTTGCAGTCTTTGGTAATCTCCAGTTCCATCCAGTGACTGATAGGGTTATTGTGAAATTCACCAATCAATACAATGTCTTTTTGTATTAGCCCCCGAATCATTTTTTTGTAGGAAATTTTTTTTCCGTTGGCATTGAACAAAACGTAGGCAGGTTTATTTTGTGCGGCGATGATTGATACTATAAAAAAGCTGATTAAAAAGAGTGTATTTTTTTTCATATAGGCAAGTTCGGTTTTTTTTGAATATGGTAGGGGCGATTATTCTTGTTTGAATAATTTTAACTTACCCCTCAGTCTAAGGAGTGTTTTTTCGCAAAAGATTACTCGCTGAATGGAGCAGTAGGCCTCTACAGTCAGTTTAAGAATTGTAAAATTGAAGAGAACCTTTTTTAAAATATTTTGCCAATCACTAAGCGAGCAGCTTGTACAAACTATCTTTAAGGTGAACCCTTTTCATTCTTAGTTCATTGAGGTGCTCATCGGTGGTAGCTTCTGCTCCTTCTTCAATATGGTGGATATGGGTGTCTACCTCCTGGTAATCTTCCGATAGTTTTCTAAATCGGTTGCTCTGCTTTTGCAAGGCAAGTATTTTATCCCGGTATTCAGGAAATTCATGTTGTAGATCGTGCTTTTCCATGCTGTATATTTTTATACGAATCTATCAATTCCATGTAAAAGAGGGATGAGCATCAACAGGTAAAAACATGATTTTTGTCAGAGCTATCCTTCAGCATTGCTGGAGAGAAGTAGGTTGACATTTATTAGATAGCTTGTAATGTAGGAAAGGCCAATTTTTAGAAGTCAGTTTTGTCCCTTTAGTCATTAGAAAATTTATTTTCCAGTAGCTTGTCTTTAAAGCTAGTGCCAAATGTATGGGCAAATGTTATTAATACCGCTCTAGCATCTACTTTTGAAATTCGTTCGTAGGAGAAATTGCTTCCATAGAGCTGTTTGCCACTTTTTAGGGTGTTAAAAATATCGGTTACTACCAAGCCAATATGGGAATTCCCCTTACCAATTTTTTGCTGAAAGCCAGCATCTACATTGTAAATCGACATGATTTTCCCCTGTGGTAAGGCAATGGGAGAATTGTAAATACCGATTATTTGCAATTTACTACCGGGCCAGCACACAATATTGTTAATGATTTTTCCATACCAACTAACAACATTATTAGCTAGGTCATAGGCTACATTGCTACCATTGATATTTTGCTGAAAAAGTGAAATACTCACATTGAAATCATAAAGATTGGATGGCTTAGCAGTGAAAATATTTTCAACACCATAGGTAACCGCATTGCCAAAATTTTGAGGTATTGTAATAGCTACACCATTGGGCTTTATTATCGTATAGCTTCTAATGCTATTGTTGGCAAAGCGATAAAAAATGGTGGAATAGATGGAAACCTTTTCCCAGTCTTTGCTATAGCCTACTTCGAGGGAATGAATCAGCTCAGGCTTAAGGTAAGGGTTACCGCCATGTTGATTAAGGGAATCCGTGATATCTACAAAAGGATTCAATTCTCCCAAGTTAGGGCGTTTGATTCGGCGGCTATAACTCATTTTCCAAAACTCTTCAGTAGCTTTAAAATACGCAATGCTTGCAGTTGGAAATAAGTTAAAATAATTGTTGCTGAATGAAATGATATTGCTTTCTGTGTGTCCATTGTTCCACACTTGCTCCGCTCTCAGGCCAATATCATATTTCCATTTTGGGTTATCTTCTTTTCCGGTAAAACCACTGTATTGAATATACCCAGCATGAACTTGTTCTCTGTATTTAAAAATATTACTGCTTGCAGCAACAGGTATATACAAGCCAGATGTTTTATTCAACGATTGAAAGTCGGCATCGATGGACCGAAGAGTAGCTTTGTAGCCGGTAGTGATGAGTGCATGCTCCGATACCGGGTGGGTATAATCTGTTTTTACATTGGTGATATTTCCATTTTCATAATTATGGGTCCTTTGTAAAAAGGGATCTCCCTGTGCTAAATTAGTTTCTTTGAATGGTTGCGTATTGATATCTGTATTCTCTTTATCTATATCAAAGGAAGTGCTGATGCTCGCAGATAGCTCCTTCTTTTTGATTGCATACTGGTGGTTGAAATTGACGGCCATTTCTGCTTTAGTCGATCTTACAATTTCATTTGAAATTCGCTTGTATTTTGCATTGAATTGATGGGCCTGTGTTTGAAGGGTATTGGTAAGGGTTTCTCCATTGTCTTGTCCTTCCTTGATGGTGTTTGCCTCAAATCCAATAGTTGTATTTGCATTGGGTGAAAAATCAACATTGAATCGTAGTTCTTGCAGTAGTTCGAGGCGTTCATCCGAACGGTACTGACCAAGATAATATTCATTGGGTAAATAAAAATTCACTCGATCGGCATTGATATGTCGGGTGCGGCCCGAAAAACGATTGTCGTAGGCGATTGCAACATTGAATTTTTTAGTTTTGTGACTAAGCAAAAGAGAACTATTCACTCTTCCCTTCGTACTTACGCCAGCACCCAATGCCAAGGCGCCATTGGTCCCAGACTTTTTATTTTTTTTCAGTTTAATATTGATGATACCACCTTCTGAAGCGGCATCGTATTTTGCGGAAGGATTATTGATAATCTCAATCGTTTCAATGCTGCTTGCCGGAATCTGGTTGGGATTGGTAAGTCCCGTATTTCTTCCATTGATTAATATTAGTGGCGTCTTTCCTCGCAAAGTAATTACACCGTCTTCATCCACTACAATAGTAGGGGTGCTGCGTAGCAAATCAGTTGCGGTACCACCCAATTGTGTTAGATTGGCGGCAGCGTTGATGATTAATCCCTGTGCTGTTTTTTGAATCAGCTTCTTTTGAGAAGTCACCATGACTTCTTTCAGTTGTTTGGAATTTGTAGAAAGGAAAATAATGCCTACATCCATAGGAATTTGTTGGCTGATCAGCTGGATGTTTATTTTGGTGGAAGTATATCCAATGGTCTCAATTCGTAGTTGGTATTTTCCGGATTTCAAAGCTGTTAATTGAAACAGGCCCGAAGAGTCGGTAATGGAATTGCGAACTGCCTTGCCGCTGTCAGCTGTGGTAAAAAGGGATACGGTTGCAAATTCAATGCTACCTGATTTTCCAGCTACTTTTCCTTGGATGCTACCGGTATTTTGCGAAAAAGATTCTATTGAAAGAAAAAAGGCCAACAGAAGGAAATAGAAGCGGCTGGTATTTTTTGAAAACATAGTAATTTTATATTCGGGCAAAGTTAATTGAAACTAAAGTTTGTCAGGGAAATCTTTGTTACTTACCAAGTAATTCAACTTCTGAATTTCTTTCTCCTCAACAAGGGTTATTTTAAAATAAACGTTGTTTTTGGTATCTGCGGATGGTATTTTAGCGTCTAAGACAATACTCATTTTTAAAAAGTGTATTTTTGCAATTATTTTAAGTGAATATGGTTGTGCTTGCCATGAACCCATTATTTTTTGTATTGAATATCCTTTGGTACAAAAACTAACCTTTTATATTATAGACTAT
>CANJAW010000057.1:0-10450 GCA_947472215.1 Chitinophagaceae bacterium | reverse complement strand
TATAATTAAAATTGTTCCAAATTTTATTGGCGGCATTTTTTTTGGATAGCTGTATCATTGACTTGTTATTGAGCAGTTGAATTCAAATCAATGGGGTATACTCTTTGGTCAATTACATTTTATACAATTGGCAAGCATAATTCATTTTAAAGGCTGCTGAATAGGGAGCCTAGTTATTACTATGGTGTCACCCTTTCCCAACAACTTTTTCATACATTTGGGGAGCTATGCAAAAATCCCTACTTTTTCTTATTGTTTTTTCTTACGCTATGATGACTGAGGCCCAATACCAGCCTTCAAAATTATTAACATCGAAGTCTATTGAGTATGCTACCGTAAAGAAAGGCTTCATTAGCCCTCCTGCAGCATCTCGGTTAAGGTGCTATTGGTGGTGGCTGAATAGTATGTCGACCAAGGCATCGATTACAAGGGATCTGGAACAGATGAAGCTAAATGGCTATGGGGGTGCTTCCATCGTTGATGCGGGTTCTAATTATGTGCTTACCAATAAATCAAAAGCAGGTCCGGTGTTTATGAGCACCGCCTGGATGGAAAACTATCAGCATGCAGTAAAAGAAGCGCAAAGGATTGGCATTGAATTGAGCGTTAATATTCAAAGTGGTTGGAATCCAGGAGGACCTACCATTACACCTGAACTAGCTTTAAAAAAAATCGTATATAGTGAAACGGTCGTTCAGGGGGGAAAAAAAATAAACATCCAACTTCCCCAACCAGAAAAAAGACTGCTTTACCAAGACATCCTTGTTCAGGCATTTAAACAGCCTACCAAAAACTTTCCCATAAAAGATCAAGTTATTAAATATTGGGGGATAAAATCATTTAATCAAGACTTTGGCGGTAAGGGTGCTTTCCCACTCAATAAATTACGGGAAGAGTATGATGATACAGTGAAAATGCAAAGCATTCAAAAAAACGAAATCATCAATTTAACTGCGGAATATAAAAATGGTTGGTTAGTATGGGATGTGCCCGAAGGCGAATGGACTATTATCAGGTATGGGTGGACCTGCACCGGCGCTAGAACTTCCACCAGTAGCGATGGATGGGATGGTCTTTCGCTTGATCATTTAAATCCAGCTGCATTTAAAAAATTCAGCGACGATGTAATCATCCCTTTAATTCACGCTGCAAAAAAAGCCGGAAACAGTCTCCATTATCTGCAAACGGATAGCTGGGAAATGAAAAGAGTAGGATGGACTAACAACTTTGCCAATGAGTTTAAAAAATTTAGGGGATATGATATTACACCTTATATGCCTGTGCTTGCAGGAAGAGTAGTTGAGTCGGTTGAGCAGTCGAATCGCTTTTTGTATGATTACCGTGCAACCATTGGAGATTGTGTTGCAACTTACCATTATCAATTATTGAGTGATCTGGCACATGAAAATGGATTAGGTATGCATCCCGAATCAGGAGGGCCGCATTCCGCTCCAGTGGACGCTTTGAAAGTGATGGCAATCAGTGATTTTCCACAGGGGGAATTTTGGGCCACTTCCAACACACACCGGGTAAAAGATGATCAACGACTTTTTGTAAAACAAAGTGCTTCAGTAGCGCATACCAATGGAAAAAAACTGGTTGCAGCAGAGGGGCCTACCTCTATTGGTCCTCAATGGGAGCGCTCTCCCAAAGATTTGAAAGCCAATATCGATCGAGTTTTTTGTTCCGGATTGAATAGAATTGTTTGGCACACTTTCACCTCTTCGCCCAAAGAATTTGGTTTGCCTGGCAATGAATATTTTGCCGGTACACACATGAATCCAAATGTAACTTGGTGGAAGCAAGCGGGGAATTTCATCAGCTATTTAAACAGGTGTTCTTATTTGCTTTCTCAAGGATTGTTTGTAGCGGATGTATTGTATTATTACGGGAGTGATGTACCGAATTTTGTTTTTCTAAAAGAGGAGGTGCCTGAGTTATCCTTTGGTTATGATTGGGATAAATGTTCAAAAGATGCCTTGATAAAAAGGGTTTCCACAAAGGATAAAAAAATTGTATTTCCTGACGGAATGAGTTATCGGTTATTGGTACTCCCATCAGAAACCACCATCGATTTGGAAGTGTTGCGTAAAGTAGAATTATTGGTAAAGCAAGGCATTACCCTCATTGCACCTCGCCCTTTAAGGGCAACCGGGTTAACGCAATATCCAGCAAGCGATCAGGAAATTACTTCGATTGCGACAAGTATGTGGGGACTAATCGATGGAAAAAAAATAACAGAAAATAATTATGGAAAGGGCAAAGTGATATGGGGGAGGGATATAAATGAGGTATTGAAGGAAATGAAAGTAGGTCCAGACTTTTCCTATTCTACTACAAAAGCTACTACAGGATTGGATTATATTCATCGAACCAGTGATGAAATGGATATTTATTTTGTAGCGAATCGTTTTGGACGAAAGCAAATTGATGACGTAGAATTCCGTTACAATACCTCTCTGCCAGATCGATATGAACAAGTTGATTGTAAGTTTAGGGTTACAGGAATGGTGCCAGCATTGTGGGATCCTATTTCAGGCATCACAACCGAAGTGGTAACTTATCGCGAAGAAAATGGACAAACCATTGTGCCCATTAGTTTGGAGCCGGAAGGATCTCGGTTTGTTATTTTCAAAAAATCAACAAACACAAATCATATTACACAAATCAAAAAAGAGGGAATAACCATCTTTCCCAACAACCCACTAAAAAATACAGATCAACCATTGATTGAAATTGGTAAAATGAATGGAGAAACCATCGCCACCATCTATGAACCGGGGAAATATCAATTAGGTTGGTCTTCAGGCAAAACCACTACCGCCAGTCTTTTAAAGCAAACTCCTTCAGAAGAAATTTCCGGAAAATGGACTGTGCATTTTGATACCCTTTGGGGAGGTCCGCAAACAATGCAGGTGGATACACTAAAATCCTGGACCGATTTTGAAAATAATGGGGTCAAATATTATTCTGGTACAGCGCTGTATAAAAAAGAATTTAGCGCTACTGATTTGCAGTTAAAGGGCAATAAGGTAGTACTAGATTTGGGTAATGTGTTAGAAATGGCCGCTATCAAGATTAACGGAAACGAGCTGCCTGTAAAGTGGAATGCACCTTTCCAATTTGACATCACCCATTTTATTCGACAAGGCATTAATCAACTCGAAGTATCGGTGGTTAATTTGTGGCCTAATAGATTAATTGGTGACAGTAAGCTCCCGGTAGAAAAACGCCTTACCAAAACCAATGTGTTGAAATATGAAGCCGCCGATTCAGAAAAACTACTGCGACCATCAGGATTATTAGGCCCGGTTAAAATCATATTTTTAAAATCCGATAAAATAGTAGCTCAGTAATACTCCTTTTTTTATTGTATTCAGCATGACTTTTTTATAGAGATAGTCAGTTGCTATAATGCGGAGTGCTTGATAGTCGTTTCTATTACTTGCTATTTTTATTATCTTTTTTACTTATTCGTACATTCCTAGCTAAATGGTTCAAAGATAGATTTGCTGGGTTGCGAAAACCATTTTGGACCTTCTGTTGTCATGTACACGCAATCCTCTAGCCGTACGCCGAATTCTCCAATAATGGAAATATTAGGTTCAATACTAAAACACATTCCCGGTTCCAACAATTGTTTGTTTCCTTTTACCATATTGCCCCATTCATGACCATCCATTCCAATACCATGACCTGTGCGATGGGGCAGTCCAGGCAATTTATACCCTGGCCCAAAACCTGCATCGGTTATTACTTTACGTGCCGCTGCATCCACTGCTTCGCAAGGACTTCCAATTTTTGCTGCAGCAAAGCCTGCTGCCTGTGCCTCCTTCTCAAGAGACCAGATTTCTTGCTGCCGCTTGGTAGGTTCGGCTCCAAAAACAATCGTTCGTGTAATATCTGAATTATATTCCTCCACGGTGCATCCGCAATCTATTAATACAATGTCTCCCTTTTTAAGTTGCTGCGCTTGTTTGCTTCCATGCGGAAAGGCGGAAGCTTTATCAAATAGGCATAATGCAAAATCAGCATTTCCACCCAATTCGTTTTGTGCATGCATGATCATAGAAGAGAGCTCTTGCTTTGACATGCCTTCTTTTAGCTTGCCTGCACTGTACTTGATTGCAGCAATAGTTATGTCGTTTGCCTTTTGCATCAGTTTAATTTCTGCTGCAGATTTAATGATGCGACAAGAAATTGTAACCGGGTTGCCGCTTACATAGTTTAGATGTGGAGCTTCTTTTTGTATTCCATTAGCAATGAAGAAACGGGTGGTTTCTTCTATAGCCACATCTCCGGAAACGATACCGGCGTCTTTCAATACATTTGAAATAACTCGGAAGGGGCTTTCATCTTCCTGCCAAGTATATACATCTTTTCCAATGCTAATCTGTTGCCGAAGGCGCGGTTCTTCAAAAGCAGGGCACACATATTTCACTTCACCATTAGCAAGGATAATGGCTACCAGCGTTCTTTCGCTAGCCCCCCAGCTGATACCAGTAAAGTAATTCAATCCGGTGCCTGCTTCTAATACCAATGCTTCCATTTTGTGTTCGGAAAGCAGGCGTTTTGCCTTTGCGATTCTAGCTTCCCTTTCCGAAACCGAAATAGCTACCACATCACCTGTAATTGTTTTTAGTTTGCTGGCAGCGTTGGTAGTTTCTTTTTGATGGTCTGCACTAAAGGAGTTGCACCCAGTTGCCACACTGGTTGCAACTGCTAAACTCGTGAGGCTGATAAAATCTCTTCTTTTTATTGTCATAAAAATAAATTGTTAGGTGAAGTGGGCAAGGCTCTAATTATTGAATACGGGGTATTGGCTATTGATAGTATGGTCCGAATTTATTGATAAGTCTGATCAATCAGTATCACTAATTCCTTTTACAACTTTTAGATTTTTGGATTTAACAATTTCCTGAATGATTGCTGAAACTCAAATTACTGATAAATTTTGTTACCAACTGTTATTATTCAATTTCTATTATTGGTTCCTTTTCTAAATAACCAAGTGATTGTAGAAACTTATCAGCTTCAAAAACTGTTTTTTTATAATATTCAAAATTTTTATAATTGAAGAATCCGTGGACTTGTCCTTCATATAAGTTAAGATCACATCTGCTTTTAACATTCTCCATTACTTTTTTATAATATGTAGCAGTTTCTACTGGTATTAGATTATCATTTGTTCCCAAAAATATAATGGTGGGTGGTGTTCCATTTTTGATATTGTGAAGTGGAGAAAAATTCTTGTAAGCATCACCAATTCTATCATATCCATAGCCACCCGGTCCATTGTCTATTACTGGATTAAAAAGTACCAAGGCATTTGGAATGCAGCTTACTGAGAGGTTATCTGTATTCTCATTATAATTATCTATTAATGCCGTAGCTGCAGCCAGCTGACCTCCGGCAGAACCACCAGCTGCAACAATTTTGGATGTATCAATATGATATTTGTCTGCATGTTGTCTTATATACCGAATAGCTGATTTTGCATCTTTTAAAGACTCAAATGGTGTTGTTTGCTGTCTTTTTTTTACTCTGTAATCAACAAGGATACAAATCACACCTCTTTTCAAAAAATACTTGGCCTGTGGCTCAAATTGACTGATAGTGCCGTCATTCCAGCCACCTCCAAAATAGAAAACAATCACAGAGTGTTTTTTTGCTGTATCGATTGTTGTAGGAAAGTGGATTTCCATGAATAATCTCGTAGTGTCAATCTGCTTGTAGAGGACTTTATTTTGAGCGTAGCCAAATGAGTATGCTAATAATGAAATCAATAATAAAGTAACCATGTGTTTTAACTGCATCTTATTTTGTTTTTAGTAGATGTGAACTTGTACATAGGTTGTACCGAATCAGACATAGCCATCCGATCTGGTTTTGTATAGCTGATAAATGTTAGTGTTTATTTATTTTCCAATCTAGTACTTATTTACTACAATCATTAGAAGGACTCTTCATTGGCTTAATTCTCGTTCTGCCATGCTTGCACCGTTTCCCAGGCAATGCGTTGTAAAAAGTTGGCTTCTTCATGGGATACACCTACCGGGTAATATGCCAGTCCTTCTGGATTTTCTCCAAACACGGTAGCGTATAGTACGCATACTGCCAAGTAAGTACCCTGGATACTTTCATGTTCTTTATCCGGACCAAGCATTGCTAAGCCTGGTCGGCTTTTTAATGCGTTCTGAAAAGCAATGCCTACTGGAGCTACCGGCAAGTGTAGTTTTTTACCAAGCGATCTATGTGCTTCTACAATCTGATCCAAGGTCACCCAGTTTAGTCGCTCATATGGCCAGGCCATGAACAGTACCGCCTTGCTCCCTGCTGCTATAATTTCCTGGTTAAACAACTGGGCATAGGTAAAAAATGGCTCTACGCTATGCGCTGTTAGTTCAGGAATATCCTCTTGTAAAATGACTATATCAAATTTTCCGGAACGAATGCTGTCATGTACCCATGCCAGCTCATGAAGAATTTTGAGGGTGGCACCTCCTTGGGTTGCTTTGTACGACTCGATTTTTTTTGTAGGGATGGCCGCCGATGCAAGCCATTTCATATGCTGCTCTATACCGCCGTTGCGGTAGGTGAAACTATTTCCTACAAATAACAATTTGGCAGGCGATTTTACTGCCTGGGCTGATACCTGAACAGTTAAACAGCCGAAAATAAAAATGGTGAGCAGAAGCCTTTGCAAGTATAATTTTTGAACTCGGTGAATTGTAGATTTCATTGGAATTGGTTGATGTACATTTTATTTTAAAATTAAATATAAATAATTTTAGTGGACATATTTCCTTATTGTATCAAAAGATAAAATTAACCTAGCCGTAACATTGGCGTAAACATTTGTTTACATTGGTTCATTTATTTTACATTTTACATATGCACAACAATCTTTTGCTGTATGGGAAATATTCAATATTTATTTCAAAAAATTGCTGCCGCCATATTTATAACCTTATTTTCAGCGCTTTACCAAGCGTTTAAAATTTACAAAATCCGTTAATGGATAAAGTAAAAAAAAGGAAGTTAGACATATTGGTACTTTCTGATGTTCATCTGGGCACCTATGGTTGCCATGCCAACGAGCTACTTCATTACCTCAAAACAGTTAAGCCTAAAATAGTAATCCTTAATGGTGATATTATTGATATATGGCAGTTTAGCAAAAGGTACTGGCCCAAAGCACATATGAAGGTTATCAAGCAAATTTTGCACTGGATGAGCAAAGGAGTTAAGATCTATTATATCACCGGCAACCACGATGAAATGCTTCGAAAGTTTGTTGGGTTTAAAATGGGATCCTTGCAAATCGTCAACAAAGTCATATTACAATTGGATAATGGCAAAAAGGCCTGGTTTTTTCATGGGGATGTATTTGATGTAACCATGCAACACAGTAAGTGGCTGGCGAAAATGGGGGCAATGGGCTACGACACTTTAATTCTTATCAACCGCCTAGTCAATTTTATTTCGGAAAAAATATTTAAAAAAGGGAAGCTGTCACTGTCAAAAAAAATAAAGAATAGTGTAAAAAGCGCAGTAAAATTCATTAATAGTTTTGAGCAAACTGCTGCAGATATTGCAATTGTTAATGAGTATGATTTTGTAGTTTGTGGTCACATTCATCAGCCTGAAATGAGGGAGATCAGTAACCAATATGGTAAAACAATGTACCTGAATAGTGGGGATTGGGTTGAGAATTTAACCTCTTTAGAATATGTAAATAACGAATGGAGTATTTATCGTTTTAATGAAATGGATATGAAAGACAAGACACTTTCTGTTTCAGAAAAAGATGAACTTAACGATACCCAGTTGTTCGAAAACTTAGTAGAAGAATTCAATTCAATGCGGTCAACATGAAAATACTATACGCCATTCAGGGAACTGGTAACGGGCATTTAAGCAGGGCAAGGGATATTATTCCAATACTACAGCAAAAGGGGGACTTGGATATTTTAGTAAGTGGAATTCAGGCTGATGTAGTATTACCTTATCCGGTAAAATATACCTTTAAGGGGCTTAGTTTTATTTTTGGTAAAAATGGCGGCATTGACCTAATTGCCACGTACAAAAAAAGTAACCTCCAACAGCTTTTTAAAGAAATAAAAAGCCTTCCGGTGGAAGAGTATGATTTGGTAATAAACGATTTTGAGCCGGTGAGCGCCTGGGCTTGTAAGATGAAGCGCAAGGCCTGTATCGGACTGAGTCACCAAGCTGCGGTGATGAATAAGAAATCTCCCAAGCCCAAAAAGAAAGATCCCGTTGGAAAAGCCGTGTTGCATAATTATGCACCGGTGACGGATGCCTATGGCTTTCATTTTGACAATTTCGATACCCCTATTTTCACCCCTGTAATACGTGACCAAATACGCAATGCCATTGCTGAAACTCAAAAACATTATACAGTTTATTTGCCTGCGTATAGCGATGAGAAAATTATAAAGGTATTGTCAGCATTAAAAAATATTCAGTGGGAAGTATTCAGCAAACATTCTAAAAAAGAGTATAAAGAAAAAAATATCCATATTCGCCCCATCAATAACGATGATTTTGTAGAGAGTTTGATAAATTGTACGGGGATTTTATGCGGCGCAGGTTTTGAAACACCTGCCGAGGCTTTGTATTTGAAAAAGAAACTGTTGGTGATTCCCATGAAAGGCCAGTATGAGCAGCAATGCAATGCGGCGGCTTTAAAAAAAATGGGTGTGCCGGTGATAAAAAGTTTAAAGCAAAAGCATATTTCAATTATCAGTGACTGGGTAGATTCGGATCAATTAATACCTGTGGATTATCCTAATGTTACTGAAAAAATAATCGATATGGTTTTAAAAAAACATGGGTTTGAAGAGGTTAGCAAAAAAACGATACTGGGAGATGCCATTCACTCTGTGAAAGTTTTGAAAAATAAAAGTTTGGGAAAAATATTACACCAACTTTCAGAATAAATTGGCTGATGATTACCAAAAAAGACTTCGGAGAAAATTTTAATTGGGGAGTGTCTACTGCTGCTTACCAAATAGAAGGAGCGCATGATTCAGATGGGAAGGGTGCTTCAATATGGGATACTTTTACTCAAAAAAAGCAGCATATTGTACTAGGTGAAAACGGTAAGGTAGCTTGTAATTTTTATGAAAAATTTGCTGAGGATATTGCGCTTATCCGGCAATTGAATATTCCCATTTATCGGTTTTCGATTTCCTGGACTCGTATTTTACCGGATGGTTTGGGTAATCTAAATCAAAAGGGGCTTGATTTTTACAACCAATTAATCGATTGTTGCTTGGCTGCGGGGGTAATTCCTTGGGTAACTTTGTATCACTGGGACTTGCCAGAGGCATTGCAGCAGAAGGGAGGCTGGGTTAATCGATCGATTGTACAGTGGTTCAGTTATTTTGTTGAATGCTGTATTAAAAATTTTGGCGACCGAGTTAAGCACTGGATGGTATTAAATGAGCCAATGGTATTTACTGGTGCTGGTTATTTTTTAGGGGTTCATGCTCCCGGGAAAAAAGGACTGAGTAATTTTTTAGCTGCTGCGCACCATGCAACCTTATGCCAGGCCGAGGGTGGTAGATTGATTCGTTCCCTATGCCCAGCATCCAAAATTGGCACTACCTTTTCTTATTCCCATGTTGAGCCCTATAGGCCAGCACTTGCGAGAGATATTCGGGCCACTGCTAAGGTGGATGTATTGCTCAACAGAATGTTCATCGAGCCATTACTAGGAATGGGGTATCCTACAAAAGATCTTTCAATCCTGAACAGAATAGAGCGCTTCATGAAGTCTGGTGATGATGCAAACCTTGCATTCGAGATGGATTTCATTGGACTTCAAAATTATACAAGGGAATTGGTGAAATATTCTCCGCTGGTCCCTTTTGTTAATGCGAAAATAATTAAGGCCAGTAAAAGAAAGGTGAAGCATACCCAAATGGATTGGGAAGTATACCCTCCAAGTATTTATAAAGCCTTGCATCGGTTTAATAGCTACCCCGCCATAAAAGAAATTATTGTTACAGAAAACGGGGCTGCTTTTAAGGATAAGTTACTGGGTGGAAAGGTAGAAGATCCGGATAGGGTTAATTATCTTAAAGATCATATAGAACAGGTATTACTGGCTAAAAAGGAGGGGGTAAAGGTGAACGGATATTTTATTTGGACGCTGATGGATAATTTTGAGTGGGCAGAAGGATTTTCTCCCAAATTTGGGTTGGTGCACATCGATTTTAAAACCCAGCAAAGAATTGTGAAAAGTTCAGGAAAATGGTATGCCCAATTTTTGAAAAATGAGTTGGTTACACCATAGTAATCAATGCTTTACCGAGATGACATCTTTTTTTTGGGGAGATGTCATCTCCCAAAAAAAGATGTCATCTCGGTAAGTTGTGGTTGGCTTTATTAAATAAGTGCCACCAAAGTTTGGTGGCACTTA
>CANJAW010000056.1:0-10582 GCA_947472215.1 Chitinophagaceae bacterium | reverse complement strand
TGCTATACCAATTCAATTACCGTGATCTCGGGTAAAATACCTACCCTACCAGGATAACCTATAAAACCAAAGCCCCTGTTGACATACAATTTTTGTTTTACATCTTCATATAATCCCGCCCATTGCTTGTACACATATTGAACCGGGCTCCATTTAAATCCTGGAATCTCAATCCCAAATTGCATGCCATGGGTATGACCACTCAGCATCAAATCAATATCCGAATAGTTCAGTTTTACCTCCGCTTCCCAATGACTAGGATCATGACTCATCAAAATTTTAAATGGATATTTTTCTGTACCCGAATGAGCTAGATCCATTCGCCCATGCTTGGGGAAATTTGCCTTAGCACCCCAATTCTCAATACCCAACAATGCAATCTGGTCTCCATTTTTTTCCAATACCACATGTTCATTCATTAACAATCGCCAGCCCAATGTGGCATGAACCCTTTTTAGATTTTCGAGATTCTGCACCTTGCTAACCCCTTCAATTGGCCACTGCACATAATCTCCATAATCGTGGTTGCCTAGAGTAGAATAAACGCCCATCGGTGCTTTCAACTGATTGAACACATCGATGTACTCATCCATTTCCGTAGCTTTATCATTCACCAAGTCACCTGTAAATAAAATAATATCTGCATTTTCCCGAATAATTTCTCTTACCCCGTGGTGAACTGCTTCCTTGTCGGTAAAGCTTCCGCTATGGATATCGCTAATATGCAAAATCTTCATTCCCTTAAACCCTTTTGGCAAATTATCAAAAGAAAGTTGCACCCGCTTAATATCATATTTGTATTTATTGCTGAACCCATAAATCAGACTGCCAAATAAAGTGCCCCCTACTGCTAGGCCAAACCAACTTAAAAAAACCGACCGGCTAATCCCCGTTTTTTCACCTGCCTCAGCCGTTGAATTATAATTATACAGCTTTCCTACTGCCCACTGTATCAATCGACGGATATCATCTGCCAACATAAAAATCATGGCAGCTATTTTTGCCAAAAATAAACCCATAATAAAAGCAAATAAATAAGTTCTTACTTTTCGGGGTAACCACTCGGGACCTCCAAAAGCAAAAAGCAAAAATCCAATGATAGCAATGATAGTAATGCACCAGTAAATGCCATAAATAATAACCTTGGTTTTAGGCGATGCCGATAAGCTGACAGCTTTTACAGCTTGAAAAACATAGCCATCCAAGAGCAACATAAAGGATATGAAAATGAAAGCACCAATGGGTGAGCGCATAAGAAATTTATTATTGATTTTTATAGATAAAGTCGCTGAAAATAGTCGCCCTTGAAATTCAATGAAATGTCAGGCAACCAATTTATTTTTCTCCTACATTCCATTTGATAAAGTCATCCAATTGCTGGTGGATAGACTGCAGCGTATTGGGGTCTGAGAAATGACCATCCACACCCAGTAGTTTATCTACAGAAGAAATGGGTAACTGATTGGGATGTACGGTCACTTTGATATGATGTAAAATACCTGTAAGGTGATCCATACCCCTTAAATTCCCCGCTCTTCCGGTAGATACTCCTGTGAGTAAGGCTTTTTTGTACCACCACAAAGCATGGGTTTTGCCGGTATCAAATAACATTTTCAATACCCCGGGAAAACTGCCATTGTATTCAGGACTAACAAAAATATAATGGGTGGCCGGAATGATCAGTTCATTTTCAATCCTTTCAAAATCAGCATCTCTCACTAATACATTCACCCCCTCCAAGGATAGCAAGGATGCAGATATGCCTTTTTCTTGTAATATGCGCTGGTACTCCTGCGCTACTTTCAAGGTATTACTACCTGCTCTGTTGGTTCCAGCTATAATTAAATACATATGTATATTTTATCCATTTGATTGAATTTCACTAACAACTAAGAGGTTGCAATGTTGTCAAATTTAAGCTGAATAACTAAATTTAATATATATTTTGCAAAATTCGAGTTAAGCCGACCTAGGTTTCCCTCATTCAAATGGTGAAATTGGCCCCAAGCGGTCGCCAGTTTTAAAAAGTTGTTAACTTTACTATAGTTGCATTTCAAATAGTACCTTTGTAGTGGATGCAAACCTTATTTTTTCAACTGATGTTGAAACGGATAAAGTTAGTTGCAATGAAAAACTTACTCACATTAATTAATTCTCCCAGAGGGAATCAGTATGGCAAGAATAATAGGGATCACCAACCAGAAGGGGGGAGTAGGGAAAACCACTACCGCAATCAATCTAGCAGCAAGTTTAGCTGTGTTGGAATATAAAACCTTACTGGTAGATGCCGACCCGCAGGCAAATAGCACCACAGGAGTGGGATTTGACCTCCACAACATTACCCAGAGTTTATATGACTGCATGGTGAATGAAGCCAGCGCAAAGGATGTACTGCTAAGAACGGAAGTGCCTAATCTCGACCTGATACCCTCGCATATTGACTTAGTAGGAGCTGAAATTGAAATGATCAATTACCCCAACAGGGAAGGTGTGTTGAAGAAAATATTGGAACCTATCAGGGATGAATATGACTTTATTGTAATCGACTGCTCTCCTTCACTTGGCTTGATTACTGTCAATGCGCTCGTGGCTTCTGATAGTGTGGCGGTGCCGGTACAAACAGAATTTTTTGCACTGGAAGGTCTGGGCAAATTATTAAACACCATCAAGATCGTACAAAACAGGCTCAACCCTGAACTACAAATAGAAGGTATTTTAATGACCATGTATGATGGCCGTTTGCGTTTATGCAACCAGGTGGTTTCCGAAGTAAGGCGGCATTTTGAAGACATGGTTTTCAGCAGCATTATTCATCGAAATACCCGGTTGAGTGAAGCCCCTAGCTTTGGAAAGCCAGTGATTTTGTATGATGCAGAAAGCAAGGGCGCTATCAATTACCTCAATTTAGCCAAGGAAATTTTACAGAAAAATAACCTCACTAAAATTCAGCAAGAAGACCGGGTAATCCAATAACACACTATTGAAACGAATCACTTTGAGTAACCTCTCTTTGCCAATACAAGCAACGCAGACCGCTCAATAAAGCAAATCGACACTGCCAAATAAATAACCTATCATCAATCAGCATTTAATTATGACTCCTCCAAATAAAAAAGACGCACTAGGAAAAGGCATTCGCAGTTTATTACAAAATATGGATGCGGATTTTAAAAATACGTCGGGTAATCTAAGGACCGATTTAGTAGAAAGAACCACTACTACCAATCGAGTTTCTCTAGATCAAATAGAAATCAACCCAAAGCAACCAAGAAAGGATTTTGATGAGACCGCACTGAGCGAACTAGCCGCTTCATTAAAATTACATGATATCATTCAGCCACTTACCGTAAGTAAAATGGCCTCCGGAAAATACCGATTGATAGCGGGAGAAAGACGTTTCAGGGCCGCCAAAATTGCCGGCTTAAAAGATGTGCCCGTATATGTTAGACAGGTGAATGATGCAGAGTTGCTGGAATTGGCATTGCTAGAAAATTTACAAAGAGAAAATTTAAATTCAATTGAAATTGCCCTCAGCTACAAAAGACTGATGGATGAATTGGATTATACACAGGAGAAGGTGGCAGAGCGTATGGGAAAAGAACGCAGTACCATTACTAACTATATCCGCCTGCTAAAACTCCCGCCTGATATCCAGATTGCAGTTCGTACCGGTGTTATTTCAATGGGACATGCCAGAGCCTTGATTAGTGTAGACATGGTGGACAAACAGCTTTTTATATTTTCAGAAATCAAAAACAAGGAACTGTCAGTTAGGCAAACAGAAGATCTAGTTCGAAAAATGTATACCGGCAGTGACGCTGGAAAAAATCCGATCAAAGCCGGACTTCCTCCAGCCTTTAAAAAAATTGAAGACAACTTATCCTCTCAATTCAATACCAAGGTAAAACTAGTTCACAACAAAAAGGGATTTGGCTCGGTAACATTTGAATACTACTCACTAGAAGAATTGAATGGGCTATTGGACAAATTGAATATCAAAGTAAGTTAATGCTGAAATTAGGATCCATATGTATACTCATTAGTTTATTTTTTTTTAATGGTAAAACAACTGCTCAAATATCCAAGAGCAGCAATGCTGCAGAACAAATCAATATTGCAGATACCAGTAACAAAAAAAAGGTAAAAAAATTTGATCCCCGCATAGCTACTAAGCGCTCTGCCTTGATACCCGGCTGGGGCCAGATTTACAACAAAAAATATTGGAAACTACCACTCGTATATGGAGGGCTAGGCATCACCGCCGGCGTATTTCAGTACAATGTAAAAAATTACAAATTGTTGCGCCTGGCCTATATGTACAAAATTGATACCATTAGCGCCAATGATGCATTGATAGACCCACGGTTTAAAAACCTTTCAGCAAATGCACTGCGCAGCTATCGTACCGCCTTCCGGCAAAATGTAGATTATACGGTGTTGTTTTTTATTGCTTTTTGGGGTTTGAACGTAGTAGATGCCACGGTTGACGGACATCTGAAGCAATTTGATGTGAATGACAACCTTAGTCTACAACTAAAACAGGGATACAGCCCTATGGCCAATACTACCGGCATTAGTCTAGTACTAGACATTCACTCAAAAAAAATGTACGCCAGTAAATAATTATATTTGCTTTTTTTATACATCAACCAACTACCATGCAGTCAATGAATTCATCCTCCTCCGGAACACAAAAAACCCTTCGCATTGCACTGATTGGGTATGGAAAAATGGGTAAAGCCATCGAAGAAATTGCTATCAATAGAGGGCATACCATTGGACTGAAAATAGACATTCATAGTTTAGCAGATTTTACAAAAGAGAATCTTCAGCAATGTGATGTAGCCATAGAATTTACCAGTCCGCATACCGCCGTACAAAATATTCTTACCTGCATAGAAGCCGGCATTCCCGTGGTATGTGGTAGCACCGGTTGGCTAGCCCGTTGGGAAGAAGTAAAGCAGGCCTGCGAGGCCAAAAATGGCTCGTTGGTATATGCGAGTAATTACAGTGTAGGCGTAAACGTTTTTTTTGAAGTCAATCAATTATTGGCCCGCCTCATGAACCCGCAAACAGATTACGAAGTGAGTATGGAAGAAATTCACCACACCGAAAAGAAAGATGCACCTAGTGGAACGGCAATTACTTTGGCAGAGCAGATTCTAGAAAACCTAGGAAGAAAAAAACAGTGGGTAAACGAGCACAGTGTATCACCCGAAGAATTATCGATTATCAGCGAAAGAATAGATCCCGCACCAGGCACCCATAAAATCAAATATAGTTCCAGCGTGGATGATATTGAAATCATTCATACCGCACATAACCGACAGGGCTTTGCCACAGGAGCTATATTGGCAGCTGAATTCATCAAAGGAAAAAAAGGCATTTTTAGTATGAAAGACGTGCTGGGATTTTAACATTTACTGCTGGCTATCCAGACAAACAAAGGTAAACATCCATTTCAAGGGATTTTCCCAATTGGAATCAGTGAAACTTCCAACCGGAGCCTTCACTAAAATCGTATTCCAGCCTTTTTTCATCAACACCTTCGAAGGCTCTCTGTATTCATATCCTTCATCAGACAAAGGTATTTCGGGATTACCTTTTTGGCCGCCCCTTTTCCATTGTGGCGGCGCCACCAATTTTTCATTAACCCATACAGCACTGTTTTTATAATCCCAAGCTCCAACCGGAGGAGAATCGGAAGGAGAAGACCGGGATAGATTATTAAAACCAATCCAACAATCCCTTTCGCCATCCCTTTCAGCCCATACCTTCGTTATAGCATACCAGGTGGAACTGTCCTGCTGATTGGATATATGAGCCTGGATCATCGGATACCAAAAATGCCGAAGCCAAATAGTACCTCCATAAACAGAGGGATAATTTTTTAACTGAATGGTATCTAGAAAATTGATAGCCTCTGGAGCAAAAGCTGTTTCGGTTATACCCTTATTGTCAAAGGGGCCTATCAATTTCCATTCAATGTCTACTTGCCTTACATAATTAAAAGGGAGATTTTTGAAAAATAATTTTTTATGATCTAGCAAGCGATTTTCAAAATCAACAAACTGGCGATACCTTTCTGAACCTGGACTGCCGATATCTGACAAATAATTTTTCCATCCTCCACCTCTCCAAGTCCTTTCAGCAAAAGCTAACATCACTGAATAAACAGGATTCATTTTTAAAACATTAACTTCCTCACTTACCCTTCTATCAGGCCAGTTACAAAGTGTGGCACCCACCCTACTGGAATCTCCCTTAGCAGTATCACAAATCTGGTGATTGAATACCGTTGCCACTCCATCAAACGGATCAAATGCATTTAAATACAAATGCCTAGAATCAATAGAAGGATAATTTTTTTTGGGGACTGTTTTCCCATTCCACATCTGTAGCATAGTACCTTCGGGCAAATTACCTCCGGGGTTCCAGGCAACTACCTTTTTACCGAATGATTTTAAAACTGCCACCATCGCCGGCAAAAACTCCTTATTGGAAATCCTTACTTCATCACCACCTATATGAACATAGGGCACATCCAACTCTGTACACAATTCTGCTACAATATTTTTACAAATCTCCATTCCTTCTGCAGTTTGCATATCTACTCCCATCGACCTTGTAAAAGCTGCGCTATGCCCTGGCATATCAATTTCAGGAATGAGCGTTATATATCTTTCCTTGCAGTAAGCTATCAATTCCTTCACCTCATCCAATGAATAATACTCACCAGGACTACGCAACATATACTTGCTGTCCGTCAACTGCGGATATCGTTTACTCTCCAATCGCCATGCAATATCTTCTGTTAAGTGAAAATGAAACACATTGAGTTTATATGCCGCCATAACATCAATCTGCTGCTTCAGCTGATTGATGGATTGATAATTTCTACCAACATCCACCATATACCCTCTCCACAAAAACGAAGGGTCATCCATTATTTCACAGGCATCAACCGATGCATCATTTCTTAGTAACTGGTAAAAGGTTTGCAAGGCATTGAATATCCCATGAGCAGTGGATGCACTTATCTGAATCCTATCAGCGGTTACCCTTAGATGATAGCCTTCTTTAGTAACTATTTTTTTATCAATCATTAATTCGATCAGCGGCTCCCCTGGTTTACCTATGGAGGAAACTGGCATTGAATACCCTTTGCTCGCTAAATTCCGCTGTAATTTTTCGGCTTCCGGCTTAATTGAATTCTCCTTTACCAAAATTCTGCTGCAATGATACATTTGAAAAACCCCCTCCTTCCATGAAAGTTGTTTCGGAAATGGAACGAGAGACGGCTTTGATTGCACATCGAATACATAGGGGAATAATAAATTTTTCCATAGGAGATACCCATCTCCATTGAGGTGCAGCCCATCATTAGAATATTGCACATTCATTTTTCCAACGGCATCACAAAATGAAGGATAGAGATCAACAAAAGTAAACTCCCCATCTATGGCAATATTTTTTAACTGCTTATTTACTTGCTTTATAAGATCCCCTTTTCCTGTATGTGTAGTAAATTTCCCATAGATATTATTTACGGGCAAGATGCTTTGAACATACAATTTTGTAGCTGGGCTCCCCAATTTTAGTTGAGCGGCAATCCAACGGATGTTTTTTACAATACTATCCGTAGTGATATTGCGCGACAAATCATTGACTCCAATCAGTAAAAAAACTTTCGATGGCTTCCGATTGATAACTTCATCCATACGATGAATAATTCCTTCCGTAAAATCTCCACTGATTCCGCGGTTCTTAATCCGAAGGTCTCCAAACAACTCAGTCCACTCTGCACCTTGGGTAATACTATTCCCAAGGAAAATGATATCTCCCTCCGTTTTGGGAATTGTTTTGAAATGAGTTACCCGTTGGTGATAGAAGGTGCTAAATAAGCTATCAGGCAATACAGAATGGGTGCCTTGCGAAAAAACACTACTGCTAATGGTAAGCAAAAGCAATAAATGGAATAACCCTAATAATATATTTTTTAACATATTAATCCGTTTAATTTATAAAACCATCGTGTCGTAACTAGAAAATGTTGAATTAAAAACAAGAAATTTTGCAGGATAACCGGATTCAACTTTGCCCAACTGATTGTCCATTTTTAGCGCCCGTGCTACTTGGATGGTTGCCATTTTGATTGCCTCTTCTAGCGGCACCTTTACATGTACTATTGCATTCTGAACTGCTTCCGCCATAGATATAGCCGCTCCTGCCAAATTACCTTCCTTGTTTCGATAAAACCCATCTACCAATGTAGCATTGATAATACCGAAATCAAAGTCAGTTACGGTACGTCCTAAAAATGAAGCATCAGATAGTAATAACAGCTTTTCTTTTTTAATTTTATAGGCAATTCTTGCAGCGGCATAACTGCAATGTGCCCCATCCAATATTATAGGTGCATACACTTGCTCGTTATCGAATACAGCCCCAACAATCCCAGGCTCGCGATGCCCCATTTGTGTCATGGCATTATACAAATGAGTTACCAGCTGAATCCCTTTTTTAAAATAATATTGTGCCTGCGCATAATTCAATTCAGAATGACCCAGCGATAACTGGATGTCACTTTCAAGCAAACGATCTATTTGTTCATCGGTAAATTGCTCAGGTGCAATCGTCATTAATTTTATTACCCCCTTTCCATACCGAATAATCTCTTCCAACTCATGATTGGTAGGTTTCCTAATTACATCCTGGTTATGCGCACCCCTTTTTAATTGATTAATAAAAGGCCCTTCTAGGTGCATACCAACAACTCCTTTATCGTGTGCAGTCATAAACTGCTTGACCGATTCAATTGCCCTTAAAATATTTTCATGAGAGGAGGAAATCAAGCAAGGAAGCGTATGAGTAGTTCCAAAAACTAAACTGGTATCGCAGATGTCATGCAAGGCTTCTTCCGTAGGAGTTTGGGTGAAATAAAATTTTGCACCTCCATTGATTTGGATATCAATCAATCCCGGTGCAATATATTTTCCATCGATATCAATTTGTTCTACATCTTCCGGCACGTGATTTTGAACTGCCAAAATAATACCATCCTCCACAATGATAACCAGATTGTCAATAAAGCCATACTCACCCAAAACCTTCCCATTAACAATTGCTTTTTTCATTGATTTATATAAAATTAAAAAATAGAAAGTACCAATTATTGAATACTTTGAAAACAGCTGAATAAATTTAGTCTCCCAGTAAAATAGGCATCCCCACTAAAGTTTGATATGATCTTTCAGTATTTTACTGCAATACCATTCTTGCCTAGGTAAATGAAATGGGCCCTTGAATAAATTCCCTTTAGCAGTTTGGGCTAGGCTACCATCGCGATGCAAATAACCAAACCACTCGCCATTTTCCCTGTCGTGGAAATGCTGATAGGAATAATCATGAACCATCTTGTGCCAGTTTGCATATTTTTCATTTCCCGTCATCAAATAAGCTGACAGGGTAGCGATGATTACTTCGTTGTGTGGCCACCAAAATTTCATATCATGCCAATACTCTTGGACCGGCTTATTGTAAACATCCCTGAAATACAAAATTCCGCCGTACTCCTTATCCCATCCCCGCTCCCACATATAGTCTAGCATTTTACATCCCAGCTCTATCAAATGAGGGTCATTGTTACGATATTTCGCCTCCTCCAAAATAAACCAAGCTCCTTCAATAGCATGGCCAGGATTTAATGTTCTGCCGTCAATATGATCAATAATTGAACCATCTGGCGCCACCTGTTCCATCACACATTGAATATCATCTTTTACAAAAAAGGTTTCAATTTCTAGTATCCATTTACTGATCCATTCATCACAGCGATCATCTCCAATAGTGTCCCTTAACTGTTGCGCAGTATTCATCATAATCATGGGTACACCAATTCCTTTTGATGGCCTGGTTCCTGTATACTTGGGCTCCAATAAGCCGGGTATGGTTGCATACTCAATGCACTTTCCAAAAAGAAACCTTGCTTTTTCTGCTGCAGCTTTATCCCCGCTTGCTTTTGCATAAGCCGCATTAGCTATTACTGCAAATGTTTCAGAAAAAAAATACCTTCTTTTACGAATAGGACTTCCATTTCGAGTAACATGAAAAAACATTTGTCCATCCGTATCAAAACAATGTCTGTTTAAAAAATCAATGCCCGATTTGGCACCGTCTAGCCATTCCTGCTTTGGCTGAACCGTATTGTACAAGGTGGCTAACATCCATGCAGCTCGTCCCTGTATCCAAACCGCCTTGTCATCATCAATCAGCGACCCATCTTTATCTCGCATCAAAAGATAGCCGTCAAATTCTTTATCTATACTTCGGGGAAACCAAAATGGAATGGTGTCATTTAACAATTGGCCGGTATAAAAATCCCGCAATTTTACAAGATCGTCGTTGGTATATTTCATTATATTTTATTAATCGTATTTAACAGCCATTGAAAAGGTAGAAGTTGGCAATCCCGATTCATTCACTAGATTAGCCCGGGTAAATGATTTCCACGCATATACTACCGAAATTATTTTTTCCCCTGGCGGAATGCTTACCAAAACTTTATCTTGGAGAATAGTCG
>CANJAW010000055.1:0-10702 GCA_947472215.1 Chitinophagaceae bacterium | reverse complement strand
ATGAATTATCGCACGCTACTGAATATTCGCTTATGGGTATATCGGTGGGCGGGGCTTTGATTGCTTTGATAGTTGCTTGGAAAAAGTTTAGCAAATATGAACAATCAGCTTCATCGGAAACCGTTATCGGTAAATTAGTAGCCAATAAATGGTATGTTGATGAGTTGTATGATAGAATTGTCGTTCAACCATTGCAGTCATTGGCAACATTTTTCAATCAGGTAATCGAAAAAAATATCATTGATGGCATGGTCAATGGAGTTGGAAAGGCTGTTCAGTATGGAAGTAGGCAGATTCGCTTACTACAAAGCGGTCAAGTAGGCACCTATATTTTGTTAATGGTAGTAGGCATGCTAATTTTATTTATTATTCAATTGTTTTTATAAAATATATTCCTGATGTTTGGTAACGACATAACAATCCCTCATTTATTGATTTTCTTTCCCTTGGTGGCGGGATTAATTACTTTTTTTATAAGAAAGGAATCTGCTGTGAAGGCATGGAGTTTACTATCTGTTATCCTAACATTGATCATTTCCATTGCCAGTCTCTATTATCGAAATGACAGAGCATTGAGTGGCTTGACTTTCAATTACCAATGGCTGAAATACATGGGCGCTAGTTTTTCAGTGAGCTTGGATGGAATGAGCAGGTTGCTGACTTTTTTAACTGCATTTTCTTTTCCAGTTATTTTTATTGCTTCGTACCGACAGGTTTATAAAAATGCAAAAGTTTTTTATGGATTGTTATTGCTCGCACAAGCAGGTTTGATGGGCGTATTTCTTTCATCAGATGCATTACTGTTTTATTTCTTTTGGGAGCTGGCTTTAATTCCGATTTATTTTTTATGTAGTTATTGGGGTGGTGAAAAAAGAATCGCTGCCACCTTTAAATTTTTCATTTATACTTTTACAGGGTCTCTGTTACTGCTCGTGGGTATCATATATGTGTACCTACAAACTGGGGGTACACCCTTTTCGGAGCATAGTTTTTCTTTACAAGCTTTTCATGCTGCAATTTTAAGTCCGGCTCAACAAAATTTTTTATTCTGGTTGTTCTTTATTGCATTTGCAGTTAAGATGCCCATCTTTCCTTTTCATACCTGGCAGCCGGATACCTACGAACAAGCGCCTACCTCTGTAACCATGGTTTTAAGTGGAGTGATGGTAAAGATGGGGGTGTTTGGACTGATACGCTGGCTCTTGCCTATTTTTCCATTAGCAGTTGCGAAATTTGATAACGTAGTGATTGGTTTATCGGTAATCGGAATGATTTATGCAAGCTTGATTGCAATCAAGCAGGATGACCTGAAAAGATTGGTTGCCTATTCTTCCATTGCCCATATTGGGTTAATGTGTGCGGCTATTTTTTCTATGCAATCCATCGCAATTGAAGGAGTAATGATACAAATGTTTAGTCATGGTATTAATATTATAGGATGGTGGATTGTAATTGAATTGATAGAAAGGCAACTGGGTACCAGAAAGATTTCACAACTGGGCGGCTTGGCACATAAAGCACCTGTATTAACTATTTTACTGGTGATAATTTCTTTTGCAAATATCGCGTTGCCCCTTACGAATGCATTTGTGGGTGAGATGATGATGTTTGGTGGATTATTTCGATTCAATATTTGGTATACTGCAGTTGCCGGTATAAGTATTGTTTTGGCAGCGGTATATACTTTGAATATGGTACAAAAGGTTTTTTACGGCCAAACCAATTCCATTACAGAAAATATGAAAGAAATTTCATTGAATGAAAAAGTAGTATTAATTGTATTAGTAGCGATGATTTTTATTGCGGGAGTTTACCCACAGCCATTTTTTGATTTAACAAAAGATACAGTAGCAGCCATTACAACAAGGTTTAAATAATCGTAATCTTAAATTATTCCGCCGAAGCGGGAGGGGGAAGAAAATATGAATGCAATTTTATTAACAGCAGTCTGGGGTATTATCATGATGTTTGGAGGTGTATTCTTCAAAAGCAAAGCAACGCCTAAATATTGGGCTATTGCAGGTTTGGCATTGATTATCCTATCGAATTTCCTTGAACTGAAATCGGGCGAATCGTTTTTTGCCATAGACAGTAAGTCCATGCTATCTTTCAATAGCTTTAATTTAACTTTTATAATGGTTGCCCTAGTCAGTACGTTGTTATTCTTTTTGCTAAGTGGCAGCGATATCGAAAAGGTGGGTGACAGTGTTTCAGAATATTTCGCGTTGATATTTTTTGTTTTGTGCGGGGTTTGTCTTTCTGCTACCTACAATACCTTACTAATTTTATTTTTGGGAATTGAAATCATGTCTATCCCTCTTTATATTTTAACTGGATCGGATAAGCGAAATTTAAAAAGCAATGAAGCCGCATTGAAATATTTTTTGATGGGGGCATTTTCAACTGGCATTATGTTGATGGGGATTGCTTTTGTTTATGGTGGAAATAGCGAAGGGTCTTTTTTTATAAACAACATCAATATTGGCGAAGGAAAGATGCCTGTATTGATTGCTATTGGGATGGTATTTATGCTGATTGCCTTATCATTTAAAGTGTCGGCAGCTCCTTTTCATTTTTGGACACCTGATGTTTATGAGGGAGCTCCTACGGTTTTCACTTCTTTTATGGCCACCATCGTAAAAATTGCCGGATTTATGGCTTTTATTCGTTTATTCGAAAACTCTTTTGGAAAGGTTCACGGGCAGTGGCAACTATTGATAGCGGTAATTACCGCGGCAACCTTATTCATAGGCAACCTAACGGCAGTTTTTCAGCAGAGTGTTAAAAGAATGCTGGCCTATTCAAGTATTGCCCAGGCTGGTTTTATGTTATTGGCCGTTTTTGCCATCAATGATACGGCAAAGGAAGGACTAGTTTTATATTCTGCTGCCTATAGTTTGGCTACGATTGGGCTTTTTGCGATATTGATAAAGATGTATGACTACACCATTGATGGATTTAATGGCTTAGCTAAAAATGAACCTGTGTTGGCAGTAACGGCCACCATATTTTTGTTGTCTTTAACTGGTATTCCGCTAACCGCAGGGTTTCAAAGCAAATTTTTAATGTTGATAGCGGCCCTTCGAGATGGACACCAGCATTGGCTGGTATTGTGGGCCGTACTTTGTGCTGCAGTTAGTGCCTATTATTATTTTAAAATTATTCAGGCAATGTTTTTCAAGGAAGCTAGCCAGGATGTAACAGATCATGGGTCAATCGCTTCAGGTTCAACTATTACGGTTGCTTTTAAGCTGTTATTAGTGATTACTGCCCTTTTAATAATCGTGTTGGGGATATTTCCTTCGCTACTTACCGAGTGGTTGCATTATTAATTTTATTACCCTAGTTTGGAAGTAGTCAAGTAGCATACTGCTTGTGGTGAATTTACTGCGATAGCTTTATTGTTGATATCTTATATTTTTTTTAAGATTTGCCTGTCTTTTGTAAAGATTAGGCAGACGGTATATTTTTATTACCGCTTATAATCTTTTTTGGATGTTTATCGTATTTCGGAATTAACTTTATTGCGAATAAACTTTTCATGAAGACAGCCGACTCTATTGCACTTTCATACAATACCATTAAAAGCAATCGTTTACGAACTGCTATCACAGTAATTATTATTGCTTTGGGCATAATGGCATTGATAGCAATTATTACAGCAGTGGAAGCGGTCAATCAGAGTCTTACCAAAAGCTTTTCCACCATGGGAGCTAATGCATTCAGTATTCGTTTCAAGGAGCGCACTATGCAGTTTGGAGGAGGTCCCAATCGCCAGCAGGCAAAAAAATCATCCCGAAAATCGTTGGTCACTAAAAAGTCTAATGAAGGAAAAGTAATCACTTTTGATGAAGCGAGGGCATTCAAAGAAAGGTATTCTTTTCCTGCAATGGTGGGTATTGCTTTATCTGGTCCTGCGGGAGTCATCGTTAATACTGACTCCAAAAAAACGAATCCAGATATCAGGGTTCAGGGCGGAGACGAAAATTATTTGCAACTCAATGGATACGAATTATCAGCTGGCAGAGATTTTAATGAGGTCGATGTTGAAACGGGAAGGAGTGTATGCGTAATTGGAAATGTGATTGCGCTAAAGTTGTTTGGCGAAAATACACAACGTGCCCTTGATAAAATTATCAATGTTGCCAATACAAAGTACCGGATCATAGGTGTTTTGAAAGATAAGGGCAGTAGTGCATTTATGAATTCTGACAAAGTGGTGATTACCACTTATAATAATATCCGTAGAATGTATGGTTCTGAAGCGAAGTCCTATAATATTGCAGTGATGGTGAGTGATCTAAAAATAATGGAAGTGGCTGTAGGAGAGGCAAAAGGGGCTTTCAGGCCTATTCGTAAATTAGATATCAAGGAAGATGACAATTTCTATATTGACAAGAGCGATAGCATTGCACAATCACTGATGAAAAACCTAGGATTTTTAAAATATGCCACCTTGGCCATTGCCCTAATTACCCTAATCGGGGCAGCCATCGGTTTAATGAATATCATGCTGGTAGCGGTGAATGAGCGAACCAAGGAAATCGGGCTAATCAAGTCTTTGGGGGGCAAAGCTGCTGAAGTAAGGGCTCAATTCCTATGGGAATCCATTTTAATCAGCCTGATGGGTGCCTTTGTTGGGATTATTTCGGGTATTTTATTTGGAAATATTGTGGCCGTATTACTAAAAACAGGTTTTGTTATCCCTTGGCTTTGGATTGGCATAGGGGTGCTGGTTTGTTCTTTGGTAGGCCTCTTAGCAGGTCTCTACCCTGCTTATAAAGCTGCCAAACTCGACCCTATAGTGGCTTTGCGCTATGAATAAGCATCTCCAAAATGCTCCTTTTTGGTTATCCGACTGTTAATATTTTTTTAATATCACCCATTATTATTAATAAAGTCTTATTTTTTTTACCCGAAGTTGTTTCATTCAATTATTTTATTAACTTGTGCCTCACTAAAAATATTTCTATTTATCATTTGATGGTAGGAATTGTTTTTTTGATTAGCATTGTAAAACGAAATTTTTTTTCAAACCACTATTCACTTTAACACACAAAAAATCGAACGTTATGGCAGAAACAAAATCAACTGCAAATGTAAAACCATCTACATCAGTCCAAGTAAATAAGTCAAGTAATGCTATATCATGGATCGCTCCATTGGTTTGTATCATCGTTGGATATGCTTTCTGGAGATTTATCTTAGGAGATGCATCTGGCTTTTCAAAACCAGGTTCTGGCGCATTTTGGCCATCGCATGAAGGTCCAAAAAGTGCATTGAATAAAATGTACTTGGGTGGAATCATTGTACCGGTTTTAATCGGTTGTCTTTTAACCGTTATTACTTTTGTAATCGAAAGAATGTTAACCATCAAGAAAGCTACTGGCACAGGAAGCAACGCAGACTTCGTTCGTAAAGTGCAATATCACCTTGCCAATAAAAATGTGGATGCTGCATTGTCTGAGTGTGACAAACAAAAAGGATCTGTAGGAAATGTAATGAAAGCAGGATTGCATCGTTATAAAGACATGATTAGTAACACAGAATTGTCAACCGATCAAAAAGTAATGGCAATACAAAAGGAAGTAGAAGAAGCTACTTCTTTGGAATTACCTATGTTAGAAAAAAACCTGGTATTTTTATCAACCCTTGCTTCTGTTGCAACCTTAATTGGATTGTTAGGTACGGTGGTAGGTATGATTAAAGCGTTCTCTGCATTAGGGGAAGATTCAGGTGGTGGTGCTGCAGCAACCCAGTTGTCTGTTGGTATTTCTGAAGCCTTGTATAATACGGCTTTGGGTATTGGTACCTCTGCATTGGCCATTATATTTTATAACGTGTTCACTACCCGTATTGATGGAATTACCTACGGTATTGATGAATCCGGTTTTACATTAACGCAAAGTTTTGGATCACTGTACAAGTAATTGTATAGAATTTTCAATCGCTTGCATCAAACAGTAAAACAATAAAATCTTTTTAAAATGCCAAAAGTTAAATTACCTAGAAAGAGTACGGCGGTGGATATGACTGCAATGTGTGATGTGGCTTTTTTGCTGTTGTCTTTTTTTATCCTGGCAACCAAAACCAAACCACCAGAAGCGGTAACTGTAGTGACACCATCATCGGTATCAACCAGAATTGCTAAAGAAAATGCCATTTTAGTTACCTTAAACAAGGAAGGGAAAGTGTACTTAATGTTGGGTGACAGGGTAAAAAAACAGGCTATCCTCGAAGATGTAAATACTACAAAGGCCCTTGGGTTAACTCCAGAAGAATTGCTTAAGCTTAGAAAAATGGAATTTTTCGGAATGCCATTCAATAAGATAAAAAGCATGTTGCAATTGGAAACACCTATGGAACCAAAACAAATGGAAGGGATACCTGTTGGTGATAGTTTACACAACGAGTTAACTGACTGGATTGGAAGTGTAGTGCGGTCGTATTCTGGGGAAAATATGGACAATTTCAATTTACTCGTGAAGGGCGATAATGCAGCGAAATATCCAACTTTTAAATTCGTGAAAGACGCGTTTAAAAAGAATGATATTTTTAAGTTTAAGATCGTAACAAATCCGGAAGGTGTTCCTGCTGATTCAGAATTGGCTTTGAACCCTCCCAAAAAATAATAATTACCCCAACGTTTGCCTTCCCTACAAGGGAATGCAACTTAAAACTACCGATATGGCAGAATTGGATACATCGTCCGGTGGCGGACATAAAAAAGGGCCTGGCGTAAAGAAGGCCAAAAAAGCGAGCACCAGGGTTGACTTAACCCCTATGGTAGATTTGGGATTCCTATTAATTACATTCTTTGTTTTTACGACTACCATGAGCACTCCAACAGCGATGGCTATGAATGAACCAAAGGAGGATCCGAATAACCAGTTGAAAGTTAAAAATTCAGGTGCAATGACTTTGTTATTGGGAAAAAATGATCAGGTATATTATTATTTCGGCGAATTATCTGCTGAAAATGCATCGGCCCAATTTAAAAGTAGCAATTTCAAAGAAATACGTCAGATAATTCTCGACAAAAAGAAGGCTACTCCTATTGGTGATTTGATGTATATCATAAAATCCGATAAGGAAGCGACCTTTAAAAATGCCATTGATATCCTAGATGAAATGGCAATTAATGCGGTTCCCCCCGGGCATTATGCGGAGGTGGACATGAGTGATACAGAAGCTTCGTTAATTAAAATGACAGAAGATGCCAATGGCATTAAATAATTGATGGAACTGGTTACATTTTAAATCTAACTAACAAAGTATTTTACAATGGAAATAAATAAAATTTTAACTGCCGACATCCTCGATATTATTTTCGATGGCAAAAACAAGCAGTATGGAGCCTATGAACTTCGAAAAACCTATAATAGCCGTTTAAAAAAGGCCATCATTATTACGGTTTCATTGGTATTATTGGCTTTTTTTGCGACAATTTTATCCGAATTCATATCAAAAAATTCAAAGGTAGAAATTGAGGTATTGGATACCCAAATGGCAGAAGTCAAAAAAAATGACACACCTCCGCCACCACCTCCACCTCCTCCTCCTAAGCCACCTCCACCGCCCGAAATCAATCAGGTTAAATTTACTCCTCCGAAGATTGTAAAGGATGAAGAGGTAAAGGAAGATGAGAAAATTGAAGAGATTAAAGAAGATCAAGCAATTAGTACCAAGACGGTAGAAAGTGATAACAAAAACCAAATTGTTGCTCCGGTAGAAGACAAGGGAACTTCAATTGTTGAAGCACCGAAAGCCGATGAGGAAGACAAGATTTTTACCAAGGTAGAAAACGAAGCGCAATTTCCAGGTGGACAGGCAGCATGGGTTAGATACCTGCAGAAAAATCTGAATGCCAATACGCCTGTTGATAATGGAGCACCTAGTGGAACTTTCCAGGTAATTGTTAAGTTCATTGTGAGTAAAGATGGTAGCATCAGTGATGTTCAGGCCGAAAGCAAACATGGATACGGAATGGAAGAGGAAGCGGTTAAGATCATTAAGCGTGGTCCAAAATGGACGCCGGCCCTCCAAAACGGAAGAAATGTAAATGCCTATCGTCGTCAGCCAATTACTTTTGTTGTGGAAGAACAATAATCATGGTATAAATTTTTACATCCCTCTACAGATCTGTAGAGGGATTTTTTTTACTTCAAATTTGCCTCTTGCATTTTGTGTCTTTCGATAGTCAACATGGTATCTTTGCACCATGTTACAGAAACTCACCGGCTGGGATGATACGATCGTTGCACTGTCTACACCACCGGGTGTAGGGGCAATCGGTGTTATTAGATTAAGTGGTAACCTTGCTTTTGATATTGTCAATGAATTATTTCCTTCCAAGGATCTGCTGAACTTATCCTCTCACACCATTCAAGTTGGGCTGCTAAGGGATGCTGCCACAAATATAGATGAAGTGGTACTTTCCCTTTTTAAAGGGCCCAAAAGCTATACAGGAGAGGACGTAATTGAAATAAGTTGTCATGGTAGTCCCTACGTGCAACAGCAGGTAGTGGAAGCTTGTATTCGCAAAGGGGCTCGAATTGCTAAACCCGGTGAATTTACCCAGCGGGCATTTTTAAATGGAAAGTTAGACCTTACCCAAGCTGAGTCGGTAGCAGATCTAATTGCCAGTAATACGGCAGCCTCACAAAAAACTGCTTTGAATAATATTCGTGGCGGATTTAGTATTGTGTTAAAGGAATTAAGGGAGCAGTTGATTGGTTTTTCAGCATTGATTGAGCTGGAACTTGATTTTAGCGAAGAGGATGTTGAATTTGCTGATCGTAAAAAGTTTGATAGCATCATTCAATCGGCGCAAATTACCACAAAGCAGTTGCTGGAATCCTTTCAGTTGGGAAACGTGATAAAGAATGGAGTGAGCGTTGCTATTATTGGCAAGCCCAATGCAGGAAAGAGTACACTTTTAAATACGTTGTTAAATGAAAACCGTGCCATTGTAAGCGAAATAGCAGGTACCACCAGGGATACGATAGAAGAAGTTATTAATATCAATGGAATCCTATTTCGCCTAATTGATACCGCTGGCATTCGAGCGGATAGTACCGATGTGATTGAACTGGTAGGTATTGAAAAGAGTTTGGAGAAGATGAAGGGGGCAGATGTGGTATTGTATATTTTTGACGTAAATGAAATGGATCCTTCCGAGTTAGATATCTTAGTGCAGCAATTTGAACAGTCGAATAAGAAATATGTATTGGCGGGTAATAAGTCAGATATTGCGGAAGGGGGCGTCGTTAAAAAATTCCGCAATGCGGATGCCATCTTTTCGATTTCTGCCAAAAACAAACAGGGGATTGATGCAATTAAAAATGCCTTATTTGCCTCCACCGTCGGTGAGTCACCGGCCACCGAAAATGTGGTGGTAACCAATGCACGCCATTATGAATCGTTGCAGCAGGTGAATCAGTCATTGGTAGATATTAAGGCAGGCCTCGATGAAGGCATTCCACCTGATTTAGTAGCGCTGGACATCCGCCGTTGCTTGCATTATATTTCTGAGATTACAGGCGATATTTCCAATGAAGATGTGCTAGATTTTATTTTTTCTAAGTTTTGTATCGGAAAGTAACCAAAGTTATTGCTAATCAATACTTTAATCTAAAATAAACTGATTAGCGTAATCCAATCAACTCATTCGGATAAAAAGATTAGTTTTGGGGAAGGAGGGTAGGGTAAATCAAAGAATCCAATAGACAGTAAATAAAAATCATTTGCCTATAACTATGGCTGCTTTTTCATAGAAATTCTTTTTATTCAAACCCCTCAAAAAAATACCTAAATATTGTTGATAAGCCATGGTTGAGATTTTATATATTGGAAGTATTTTTTTCTCGTTGATAACGGTATATGTCTTGCTGTTCAAAGAGAATACGTTTAGATCCCATGCGGATTATACTTTAACACTATATTTTATTGTTGCTATGGCAGGAATCATCATCTATTTGTTGGTGTACTCTGGGCTTATCAATCAAGTGCCTTATTTATATAAAACCTCGGGGCCGCTAAATTTTTTGACACCTGTGTTATCTTACTTTTATGTAAGGGGTGTTTTGTACAATGAAAAAAGATTTTCTTTCAAAGACTTAGTTCATTGCACACCCTTTTTTCTTTTTGCTGTTTCCTACTTACCATTTTATATTTTGCCCATAGCTGAAAAAGCGGTCATTGTGAAAGCAATATCCAGTAATCTTAATTTAGCGCTGCGCCAAAATCTAGGGTTAGTACCTGAGCGTTTTGTATATATGTGTGTCCCCATTCAAATTAGTTTTTATATAGTATTGCAATGGAATTTAATAATAAATTATAAAAAGGTAAATAAGTTTGCTGAAGTTCAAAATCAGATTAAGGAAGTGATTAAATGGTTAAAGGTTTTCACTACTGCTGGATCTTTTTTTGTAATTGGTACTATTCTTCTACTATTCGGTTCGTTAAATAGTCCCACTTTTTTTAATACGCCTGCTGCCCTTTTAATTCCGGGGATTGCTTTATCAGCAAGTTTTTTATTGATTAGTGCTTATTTGTTAATCAATCCTGCTATTTTATCGGGATTGCCATTTATTAAATACAAAGAAATTGAATCCGTATTGAATGAAAACGAAGTGGATAGGGTAGCATTCATTAAAGGTGATTATTCCAAAGAGATTAGCCTAATTGATGATTATTTTAT
>CANJAW010000054.1:0-10735 GCA_947472215.1 Chitinophagaceae bacterium | reverse complement strand
TAATAGTCAACCAAACGCGGCTGAAAAACTTAGGGTTGATCGATTTTTTTAACATTGGAAATAATTTATTTTTAGTATAATCACTGTTTATTTTCATTTTATTAATACCCTGTAGTAGAAATGTAGAAGCTGCTATTTTATCAAAACAGATTCTGGTGGTCCAAGGTAAGAATCTTTCACTCCTCCAGTATCAATAATAAGTTTATCTATTACCAGTCCTGGATCCACCATCCATATTTTTAATACATGCTTTCCCTTAGTGGGTAATTTGATTGGGGATGTGATGGTCTTAAGATTACTCATTACATCACTGGGTGTTTTACTTTCAATAATTGTAGGCTTTTCATTGTCAAGAGAAATAGCAAGGCGCAAGCCATACTCTTTATTAATCGGATAAGAAGGAATACAGTTGAAAATAAGTTTAGCCTCACCACCAGAAAATGTAAAAATATCATATTCAAGTGAGGGGGAATTTGAAATAATATCCTCCACCGATTCTATACTAGCAATATTGGTTGGTAAAATAGTAACCGCATTTCCCTTTCTACCAAGCCCATCCACCACATTCCAACCAGCATGCGGCGCATCTTTTTTTCTTGAATAATGGGCTGCTTCAATAGAGATATATCCATTGCTTTCCACAAAGCCTTTCACCTTTTCATTAGTTGGTGCTGCTGGATTAAAGAGGGATAATTGTACTTGAAAACCGCCCCCATTAAAATTTTGGTTGATCATACTATCCTTGCTGAGTTGCTTTGCTGGAAAACGCAGGAATTGATTGCTAACTGACTTATTTTCATTGGACGGTTGCCAGCCAAAAGCTATCCTTCCTCCAGGATCTATCCCTTTGGGGGCTTTTTTCCAATCGATTGTTACCCATATTCTTTTTTCATCGTAGATAACACCTGCTGTATCACTAAGTTTTATCCAATCAGCGGATGTTTTTGAATTCCAATATATTGCTCCATTTCCTGTATTGTACAAATCTATAAAGCGCTTATCCTCATTGAATACACTGAACCCCGGCAGCAATTCACCATCACCGCCTTCAAGACTTAGCTGCATTGTAGGTTCGCCTTCGCCTGAATAACTACTCAGTGGAGGCATGTCCCATTGATGCCATTGTGCCCCCCAAGGTCCTGGCAAGGAAGCCATGTGATCCCATTTGTCTGCTACCGTAACCTGCTCTTTATTGTAGTGATGAATTAGCTGATAAATTTCATTTTCTGCTTGTTGAGCCAGCGCAGCGTATGTTGCTGCACTTGATCTTTTTTCTTTGCCATAGGTATTGCTTTTTTGAGCATACAAAACCTTTATATTTTGCAAAGCGGCCCCTTTTACATTGTACACAACCATTTGAAAAAATGCATCTTTATGAGTAGAAGGAAGTAGTTGATAAATACTGTCAACCTTTTTTTTCAAATCAGTGTATTGATCAATTCTAATTTGAACCTCATCATTGAAATTGGAGAGCGTGAACCAATCCCATTTCAATTCCTTTTTCCGACCGTTGTACATGACCATACTTTCTGGTCGACGCGCATAGGATAGTTCGAAATGCTTTGTCAAAACCTCGGCTATTTGCAAAGCATAAGGAGAGCCGAAATTTACACTAGCCCAATCCATCAAGAATTTTTTCGGATCATTATTTTCAAACTTACCAATATCCCAAGCCATTTGCATAAAATGGTCAATGCCTAATTCGGCAGGTTTGATATCACCAACATTCACTATCCATAAATCACGCACATGATAATCATAAGCCTTTTTCATCTCTGTCCAGGTTAAAGCCAGCGGAGTTGTAAACAACCATGGATAGGCAGTTGTAGCGCCATTCAACCATTGAAAATGATAATAAACACCTGAACCACCAACACGTTGTTGCTCGGCTATATTGGGAAGCTGACGAATATTCCCAAAGTTATCATCGGGCCAGCAAATAATCACATCCTTGGGAACCTTCAATCCTTTGTTATATAAATTCAACACCTCGGTATAAGGAATCAGTACCTGGGGTACTTTTGTTACGTCTTTATTAACCCATTTTTTCAAAATATTCCGCTGATCGGAAAAAATATTTTCTAGCACACTAACAGTGATATCAGAGCCAGCCTCATCATCTTTGCCTCTTTTACCGACGGTATACATATTCTCATACCTTCCATTTTCTTTCACTCTCTTTTCCCAATATTTATAAATATGATCCTTGTTTTTTACATAATCCCAGGGTTCTCCGGGGTATTCCTGGTCCCATTCGGCTTCGCCAATATTGTTTCTCAGCATTGGTTCTATATGTGATGAACCCATGACGATACCAAATTGATCAGCAACCACCTTGTTCTGTTCATAATTATTAAAGGGCCTTGTTTTCTGATGCATGGCCGGCCAAACTGTATTCGCTTTAAGCCTTAATAAAAGTTCAAATATTTTGGTGTAGGTTGTTGGACCAATGCCTTTACCCTCCTGCGGTGCAATTGTATTCATTGCCCAAGGACGTAATCCCCACATTTCATCATTGATAAATATTCCCCTATATTTTACGGAGGGTGAATTTTGAATAAACCTTCCTTGCTGGATAATAATTTGCTTCCGCTTTACAGATGGTACATCTGCAAAATAGTACCATGGAGACACTCCCATTTGCTTTGATAATTCCATTAAACCATAAGCAGTACCTCTTCGATCGCTTCCAACAATTACCAGCGCTTTACCAACTCCTTTGATTGGATTTTCCACCACCTGAATCAGGCAAGCTTCCCAATTCCCTTTTATTGCTGAAACATCAATTACTTTTCTTTTGATAAGGTCTTTGATCACCCTGCTATCCTCAATACTTCCGGCAATAATACAATTACCGGAAATAGATTGGGCAGTAAACTTAATTAAAGGGTTTTGTCCAAATACCCGTTTCACATCATCTGAAAATAAACCGGCAGCCAGGAGTACTGTTTTATTGTCGTTGGAATCCAATAAAATATCTGCTACAAAATTATTGGCTGCCAATACAAAATCATTTTTTGCAAATGATACAGCATCCTTATTAAGAACCATCTGCTGTCCAAAAAGATGTAAGCAAATGAGCGAAAATATTATTTGAAGTGAAACCTTTTTCATCCCTATTGTAAATTTTATTTTAAAAAAATCAGCTTTAATTTTTAACATGGTTGGGTTGCAGCGGACTTCGCTCTTCATAATGTTTACGGATCTCTCGCTTATTTTTTTTCCAGAAAAAAAAGGGTTCCGGGCATTACATAGTCCATTGCCCAATTTTTTCAATCATTGTATCAGCTATTTTCTTTTCTTTACAAGCTATGCCATTCTATTCGGCTTTATCATTTGACAAATTATAAAGCATTGGAAAATGATAAGGCATTGGGACCATTTTAAGTTCCCGTACCTTTCCCCAGGATTTCCTATTTTGGAATTACCAGGGTTTTGAGCTGTGAATCGACATAAATATGCCTATTTTTCCAATCCCTGTTGCGTAACAATGGGAACAAAACCTACTTCCATACCTTTCGGAGGAGAAACGATCAAGGCCGGATCTAAATAGGCTAGTTTCCCAGTCATTGGTGGAGGAAGGTATTCGCGATCTATTGTCCAATTCCGATGAAGAAGTTCAACTCGGCGCTGAATTTCTTCCCGTTCCTGATTGCTTAGATTGGCATTAAGTAATGCAGGCTGGTCGGCAAATCGATACCAATAATAGGTCAGGGTACTACCATCCCCCAATTTTACTTTGAAAGGTCCTGCTGCAGGTCCAGGAGTTTTCCAACTGCTTTTATCCTCTTCAGGAGTACGATAAGTGAGGGAGGCTCTGTCATCTTCGGCCCTAACAAAGCTTATCTCATGAAGACCGGTTTCAGCCGGTACTTCCTTAGCTGCCACTGCAATCCAGTTTCCTATGTCGTCAGTACCGGATTTAATCAGTTTATAATATTCAGGAAGCGTTATTACAGCGCCATTTTTCGTTTTTCTTCTTTTTATTAAATCACCTTCCCAGCGGACTTTTAAAGTAGCTGAATCAGTTACAGTAGCATCCATGTAAGAAGTAATATTCATTAAGGCACGCTTTTCCTTGGGAATCTGATCGCCATAAAATTTCCAGTTTGATCTAACCCCTTTCTCAAACTTTTGCATAGCAGCATTGCTTGCATCTATACTGCCATCCGCGGGCTTTCCACCTTTAAACCAGGCTTCTACATTATCCCAGAGTGCCTTCTTGTTGTACACCATCAGCCGATGAAGCAACTCCGAATTACCATCAGGTCCCACAGGGTACTGTGTTGTAGCCATACGGGCATATATTTGACCTTTGGAATCAGTAGCTTCAGCGGAATGGATATGCTGCGTTTCCATCTGAAATGGTTTATTAGCCTTTGATGGGCGGGTATCTAAAAACAGGCCGCTCAAAATTGGTTTATCAACGGATGCCTCGCTCCAGAAATACGGGGTAAAAAATGCGACCGGACCTTTGAAATTTCCTGTATTGAGGAACAGGGTCCAGCACTGATTTCCAGTGAGTACGTCTTTACCCGCTGTAGTCGATTTCGGTTCAGTGAGCGGCAAAGGCAGATACCCACTACCAAACCATTCGCCACAGGTACCCTGCTTAAGGTTCAATCCATCGGGGGGATACAATAGCCAAGGACTTAGCTGTGCAATACCATATTTCCCTTTGGGTTTGTTCCAGTCCCTTCCCTTGCCTGCACCAGGCCCATTAGCCCATCCGCTAAAATCAAGTTGTACGCCACCCATAATAAATTTAGGCGTTGCAGTAGCATACTCAGTATCTCTCCACCAGCCTAATCCTCCTTCAATATCAGTATATAATTTTTCTACCGGCAGTGGCCCATCATACGAAGGATGCATCCAGGTACCGAACAAACCGGATTGAAAACTTCTTCCCGGATACTCTTTTATCAAAGGCCAAGCAGCTGCATACATCGAGTAGCCTGCATTAAATGATTCATCCACTTTTTCAACCTTTGTGATCATATAACCACCAATATTTCCTTTTTTCATCGACTTATTAGCACTCTCCTGTGCCGAAGCAAGAGAGATAAGTAAACTAAAAAAAATAGTAGCGAAGAGGGATTTTACCCCTATTATTTTTCTTTTCTCAGAAAAATACTTAGACAATACGATTCGTTGCATCTTCATTTTTTTTTGGTTTTAATGATGTAATCTGAATTTATTTTTTTTAATTATTTGAATTTTCAAAAATACCATTCCGAAATAGCAGGTACGTAAATACTTAATAACTTACCACAACATTTTGCGAATAAAAAGTTGTAAAAAAAGAAAACAAACTATTTTTTTTTAGTCCACTATTTTTCAGTTTTAAATATTTATTATTTTGCATCCGGAAACCATTGTTCCTTAAAAGCTTTACGAAGCCTCATCAGTGGCTCCGAGTGAGATTTTTTCCAGGTGAAATGCGTTTTTTCATAAGGGTCTTTTTTTAAATCCATTAAGCGCTCTTCAATTCCCACAGCATCATACCGAATGTATTTGTAGCCATCATCGCTCACCACCATTCTACCAATCTCGGTCTCCACTCCCAGGGTTTTGCGCCATTCTATTTCTTTGCCTTCAAACAAAGGTTTTATACTTCTTCCTCGGGGATCTGTCTGGGCTTTTACACCAGCAAAATCACATATAGTAGGCAGTAGGTCGAGCCCATTAGAGATTAGGCTATGGGTATTTACCTGCCCTGCTGGAATATGCCCCTTCCACATGGCAACAAAAGGAATGTTAGCCGATTCTTCATATAATACAGTTTTGTGTTCCATCCTGTGAGAAGCATCATTATCACCATGATCGCTGGATAATATCACCATAGTGTTTTCCTCCTGACCACTCTGCTTCAATGCATCCAGTAGTTCCTGAATCTGAGCATCAACCATTTCTGTCAACCGACAGTATGCCCAACGATGCATACGCCATTGTACATCCGTATATTCATTGCGCGCACTTCTTCGAAACGACCTACTGTCCAATAATGCAGCAATAGCTTTTGCTTCATCCTCCTGAGGTTCAAAGTTGGGAGGCAAAGGAGGGCAATACTTAGCAAAAAATTGTTTTTTGGTAATGCCTTTCGGCAATTCCAACGCCTTGTCCAAATTTCTCAATTCAGTTTTAGACTCTTTTTGTAAACTCACAGCGGTAGCCGAATCAGCAAAATCACGAATGGCCATAAAGCAGATATCGTGAGGATTAATAAGTGATACCACTAGGAAATAGGGATTTCTGTGAGCGCTCTTGATGTACGACGCAGCTTCCTGGGTCAATACATCTCTTGAGTCATCCGTAATATCGGTAAAGCCCATTGATTTTGCAGTCAAAGAGGGTGGCAAATGCTCTTTTCCTCCGAAGGCAAGATCATACCCCGCTTTCTTCAGAAAGGCTGCTATAGTGGTGGATTTTATCTCCTCACTAACTTCGGGTATTTTCATAGCTCCGGCATTTTCCCTTACCTCGTTACCAGCTTTATCCATAAAATACCCAGGCAATCTTCCAGTCATCATACTAATACGGGAGGGGGAACAAACAGGATTTGTTACATATGCTCGCGTAAAACGAATGCCATTATTAGCAAGATAATCCATTGCCGGTGTTTGTAAGTATTGGTTGCCGGCACAACTCATCATTGTTTGACTCTGCTGGTCTGTACAAATGTAAATGATGTTTGGCCGCTGTTGCGCCATGGCACAACTGATCATTACATTAAAAAACAAGGATATAACGACTGTAATTTTCATATTATTTTATCATTTAAAACGTTGCTTTTACCTATTCTACAATAAACGCTACAACTTTTTTGGTTGAATGAGGTATTTGTTTTGGCTAACTTTTGAATCCTTACAATCTCCTGTATTGATTGATAATTTATCATTGAGTATCTTTTCTGCATAGATTGTATTTCCACCAACAACAAGGTTATTTGTGCTCTTTGCCTGTACTATCAATTCATTGCGAAGGATAAACTCATTGTTTTCAATCCTTATATTCTGATACACGGAGTTGTTGGCAATTTTATTCCAAGGAGCAATATCGATTACAGGCTCTGCACATCGGATAAATTTGTTGTTGCGAATGGTCATATCCCTTACGTAACCTGATTCATACCAGCTATTGGCATCAATTGCCATATTAAGGGCGCCCATGTGGGTTGCTAAAAATTCATTCCCTTCCACAAGTACCTTTCTCCGTGTAGATAAAAGAAAACCGTGGGTAGGAACCCAAGATACCCTGCAATTCCTAATTACTACTTCAGGTGTCCAGGTAACATTTTCGATAGCATCCCCGACAGTAAGCCCCTGAGGAGAACTCTTTTCAAAAGTCAACAACATTTCTTTAGGATTGAGCAATACCGCCTCTTTTACCCTGTTCATACCATATGATTCGTATGATTCGTGGTTGACAAATTCAATTTCATCCCCCCTGTTAAAAGCCATAAAACCGTAGGTTTGTTTTTGCATAAACCGAACCTTTAATTGCTTGTCCCCAATTTTTTCAACAATGCTTAGGTAAGTTCCGTGAACATTGATGGCATCGTCGTGTGCTCCTGAAAACACGCAGTTCTTTACCAGTAACTTTCCTTTACAGCCTGAAAAATGCATACAGTCGGCCCATGCAGCAGAAGTTCTGCCGCTTGCTTTGTCGGGAGCTATTGTAACCGAATCGAAGGAAAGGTTTTCTGAAAACTGACATACTAAACCCATGCCATGCATAAAATGGAATTGTATATTTTTCCAGGAAATATTTTTACTCCCCCGGGTAAACACAGCAGCATAATCCCTGAAAACATCCCGCAGCTGGTAAATACGTCCTGTTTTCATGGTATGTTTTCCGCTGGCACGAATTAAAAATGGTTTTATTTCTTCCAATTTCATTGCTATGAGCGGATCTTTCATGCGCCGAAGATCATTGGTAAGCAAATCAAGTTCTTGTGCCAAGCCGGTATCATAATTCCAGCCTTCGCCAATCCATTTTATAGCACCATTTTCGATTTTGTATTCCGAATCTTTGTGAATTTGGATATCTGCATAGTCATCGCCTGCAGCAATCACCGTAAATTCTGAAACCGTTGGCCGGTGGTAATCAAAATGAAGACCAGCTATTGATATATTTTCGCAGCTATCTATACAAACTTCGATCATTTTACCGCGACAAATAACTTCGGCTCCAGCTCCTGAAATTGTAAAGTTTTTTGCATGTTCCAAAAGAATTCCAATGGCTTTTAGGCTATCTGGACTGTCATTGGTATTGGAGATATCATATTTTTTACTATTAATATTATCAGGAAAAAAATCATACTTACCAGCAGCGAAATGAACTTTGACTGGGTTATTTACTGTCCCTTTACCTTTTAAAATAAGCGTTTGATTGAACTGACCAGCAGCGGTGATTTTTATGTGGTCGCCCGGTGAAAATTGCAATTGATTAACATGGCTGAATGTGCGCCATGCACGATCTTCTGATAAACCTGCATTATCATCGTTACCATTTACTGGATTAATAAAATAAGTAGTATTTCCTAGCGACACCCATCCATTCCCTTCAAGTTTAGGTGAATAATTCATAGTAGCTTTAGTTTCAAAAGCGATTGTAGCATCTTTGTAATTGAGTTTACAAATACCCCCTTTCGAAGAATAAACATTCACAGATTTGAGTAATCCCGCTTGCCATTTCATATCAACTACAAAACCACCCTGTGCACACAATCCTTTTGCCTCGCCAGCTGTGCAGTCACTAGGCAAAGCCGGTAGCAGGCTGATTTCTCCTGATTGACTTTGAATCAGCATTTTTGTTATAACTGTTGTAGTTCCAAAATTCGCATTCATCGGAAATCGAGGGTCTGCTGCATACGCGGCGTTTAGCATAGCAAGCATTGCCAACAATAAAGCAGCAAGGATAATAAATTTGAATTTGTGCATGATTGTATTCATCTAATTATGTGTTTTAACAGTATAAATTTTATTTTTCAATGGTGCTATACAATACCCGTATATTTATTTTTGATTGGTGATAAGATTTTATCATAAGGATTTTATACATGCTTATCATTTCTTATTCCTCCAGTAATTTGGATATTACAGGGGCCAATACTTCGAATACCAGTTTTTCCCCCTCCACATTCGGATGTAAATAGTCGGGCATTAGTTTTCCATTTACTGTTCCGCTTTCCTTCAGGAAGAGAGATCCAAGATCGTAGTAATGGATTTTGCTATCCTTTTCGGGAAATTTAGCTATGATTTTATTGGTTGCTTTGTTTGTTTCATCCCGGTGGTTTGGTTTGTATCCATAGGGAAGGATTCCCAGCAGGACAATTTCCGTTTTGGGAAGTTTCTCCCTGATGATCGTACAGATTTTCCATATTCCTTCTGCCAGTTCATCGGGGGTGCTTATTTCAAGATAATTATTGCCATCCGTATTATTTGTTCCTATAAGTAAGGTAGCCACTTTCGGATTGATACCATCTATCTCACCATTAAGCAATCTCCATATCACATTTTCGGTTCTGTCACCTGAGATTCCCAGGTTTACTGCATCCAGGGCATTTAAATATTGGTCCCAGAATATTTTCCTGTCAGGTTGGTCGAGGTTATGCGTAATGGAATTACCAATCATTATAAGCTTTGGATTGGAGGATGCTACTTTTTTAAGAATCTGCTCATGGCGTTCCTTCCAACCCTGCCGGTCGAGATGGTGAGCAGGGATAACTGCTGAATTGGGCCTTTGAGCCAATGCCAATCCCATTGTCAGCGTGAGAAAGAACAGGGTCAGTGATTTTTTCATTGAGTTGAATTTGTTGGCAAACGCAAAAACGTTATTCATTTTTTGGGGTAATCCAGGCCGTTGTAACTGCGAATCACGGAAAGATGCCACTGTTCCATTTCGGTTTTCATCCGGGCCACGACTTCCGGATGCGCGGCGGCGAGGTCGTTCTTCTCCCCCCGGTCAGCAACCACATCGTAAAGTTCCCAGTGATCAGGCTTGGTTTTGACCAGTTTGTATTGGTTGTCGGTCCAGGCGGAAGGACCGGAGTCGGGTGTGAACTTCTGCTGATCGCCGGCGAATTGCCAGAAGCCCATCGGCTGCGGACGCTGTTTCATCTTTCCGTCGATGAGCGGCAACAGGCTGATGCCATCCAGGGGTACGGGATGCTCGCACCTGATCTGCAATAGGTCCACGATGGTAGGGAAAATGTCCACGACTCCGGCGGGAACGTCCGTCACGGCGGGCTTGATGCGGGCGGGCCATTCAATGATGCCGGGCACGCGCAGGCCGCCTTCCCACATTTCACTTTTGCACCCCCGCAAATCCAGATTCGTGCCATTGGCGTCGGGTGCAGCGGGGTCTAAATAGCCACCGTTGTCACTGGAGAACCACAGTATAGTGTTGTCAGCAAGACCAAGTTTGCGCAGCCCGGCGCGGAGCTTTCCGATACTGCGATCCACGCCGAGGAGTTCGCCGTAGTAGGCCGATCCGCCAGCCGCAGCGAGATCCGCGGGCAGCGGCTTGTGGGGAATATGCGGACTGCCAAACCAAACGACGGCGAGAAAAGGTTTTTGCTGTCCCGCCGTTGCGCTGATGAATTTCAGCGCCTCGCCCACGATGACATCTGAGCCGTCGCCAGTGGTCTGCTCGGGAATGCCTTTACGGCCGAAGGTGGTATTGGTCTCAAAATAATTACTGACCGAGAAACTTTCGTCGAAGCCGCAATTCT
>CANJAW010000053.1:0-10795 GCA_947472215.1 Chitinophagaceae bacterium | reverse complement strand
TTTGTATCTAAACTGTCTGAAAATAAAATAAGACTCACTATGAGTATTGCATTATTGATTACAGCAGGTTTTATGTTTGCTAATAAAATGCATTGGATACAAGGACAAGGGAATGAAATTGGTCTTCATGGGTGGAAATTATTACTTGCAGCTGTTGTTAACTTTATCCTTGGGGCTATGATGACTGTTGGTGTTGGGCTTTATGCACCTTGTATGGCGATGGTTTATTTGTTGGGCTTATCACCTCAAGTTGCCTTTCCAATAATGATGGGATCTTGTGCATTTTTAATGCCTCCAGCTTCTTTCAAATTTATTAAAGCGGGTGCCTATCATAGAAAAGCTGCCCTGGGTATGGCCATACCCAGTATTATTGCCGTTTTAATTGCTGCATTTATTGTACAATCGCTGCCTTTAGATACACTTAGGTGGGTTGTGTTAATTATCGTATTATATACCTCTATGAGTATGTTATACAGTGTATATAAAAAATAGCAATATAGTTATTCAGCCATTTTTTGTGTAGAAAAGACATGGACTTGTTTGGGATACAGCTTGCAAATGTGTATGCTTTAAAAGAATGGTTCTTTGTAAAATTTTTTCCATATCCACAAAATATAATTAATAGGTTCTGTTTTTAATAAATAGGGTACTTATTCTATAGTAATTTAAGTGCCCATTCGACTAATTTTTTTTCATATTTTATAGAAATAATAGCGATAATTGATTAATAGGATATTAGGTTCATTGACTTTGCATATTTTAATCAGTTTCTTACAATTTTTAGGCTATGTGTAATATTATTGATCATTAGTTGTTATATTAGTATAATTAAATCTAATTGCTGTGAATATATTACAATTTACGATTCCTGTGCCGGGAGACCGTAACATTACTATAAAGGAAGAAAAAAGCCAATATTTTTATCCCAAGCTTCATAGGCATGATGAAATTCAGCTTACCTGGATTCAGAAGGGAGAGGGTACATTGGTTGTTAATCATGATATTTTCGCTTTCCATTCCAATCAAATTTTTTGTATAGGTGCCAATCAGCCTCATGTATTTAAAAGTTCTCCTGCATATTTTAGTCCGAATTGCAAGCATAAAATCTTGGCCCGCACTATATTTTTCAATCCTAATGGGAAATTAAAATCCTTATTTGAATTAGCTGAATTTAAAGCGGTTAACCAATTGCTTTTGAAATTTAACTCCGGTTTTTTAATTCCTGATAATCATGTTAAAGAATTTTCTTCACTAATCAAAAATATTTTCCTCCAGTCTGATACCCAACAGATGTTAAGTTTTATTGAGCTTTTACTTAAAATGTCGAATTTAAAAGACTTGCAAAAGTTTTCAAATAAGGATGAAATTTCTAAAGTGAGTGAGTATGATGGAATTCGAATCAGTAATATTTATCATTATATTATGATGAATTATCACAATCAATTGTCTTTGGAGCAAATAGCCAAAGAAGCTAATATGACACCCCAGGCATTTTGCAGTTACTTTAAAAAAAGAACGTTAAAAACTTTCATAACCTTCCTTAATGAAGTAAGAATCAATGAAGCATGTCACAGGCTAACTCAAAATGATTTTGATGGTATTGCAGAGGTTGGATTTAATTGTGGATTCAATACGATAACTCATTTCAACAGGGTCTTTAAGTCAATAATAGGGAAGTCCCCAACTGATTACCGTAATAATTACCTTGGTTTTGTTAATTCAGATGGATAAATTATTTTCTCTTGCTATCGTTCTAGAATTGCTATTATATTTTACAAAATAATCAAATCGGCTAATTGTAGGTTCATCAATGGGATTTTTCATTTTTTAATTAGTCAACTAATCAAATGCTTTTTTTATTGCCTTATTCTAGCGAGAATAGGTTTGTAACTTTTTCCATTATTTTTATCTGAATAAAAGTAATGACTACAATTTAATTTGAATATTATGAGTGTTAATAGGTTTGTTTGTATTGATGCCCATACTTGCGGTAATCCAGTACGGTTAATCAAAGAAGGTCATCCTGTTCTTATCGGTAAGGACATGAGTGAAAAAAGGCAACATTTTATTCGTGAATTTGATTGGATCCGCAAAGGAATTATGTTTGAGCCTCGTGGTCATGATATGATGAGCGGAAGTATTTTATATCCACCCCATGACGCTCAAAATGATGTTGCTGTTTTATTTATTGAAACAAGTGGTTGTCTACCTATGTGTGGGCATGGTACTATTGGTACCATAACTATTGCGATTGAAAAAAAACTAATTCTACCTAAAATTAAAGGGATTGTTCGCATGGAAACACCTGCAGGACTAGTGATTGTTACCTACCAGCAAGATGGAGAAAAAGTTAAAACCGTTAAACTTACCAATGTTGCTTCTTTTTTGCATTCTTCTGATTTGAGTGTCGTATGCCCAGAATTGGGAGAATTAGTAATTGATGTTTCCTACGGAGGTAATTTTTATGCCATTGTAGATGTTCAAAAAAATTTCAAAGGGCTTGAGTTTTATACTGCAGATAAACTGATTTCTTGGTCAAGAGAATTGAGAACTACGATCAATCAAAAATTCGAATTTATCCATCCTGAGAATAGTTCTATTCAAGGTTGCAGTCACATATTATGGACCGGTGCGGTGTTGGATAAATCTTCTACTGCTAGAAATGCTGTTTTTTATGGCGAAAAAGCCATTGACAGAAGTCCATGTGGAACGGGTACCAGTGCAAGGATGGCTCAATGGTATGCAAAAGGTAAGTTAAGTAAAGGAGATTGTTTTATTCATGAAAGTATTATCGGGAGTAAATTTACTGGTACTATTGAAGAAGAAACAACCGTGAATGGTATTGCAGCCATTCGGCCTGGAATTGAAGGTTGGGCCAGGATTTTTGGTGAAAATATTATTACGATTGATACGGAAGACGATCCTTACGCAGGTGGATTTCAAGTTTTATAATAATTTTATATATGAAAGTAGTAGTTATCGGAGGAGGTATTATTGGGCTTTGTTCTGCCTATTATCTTCTGCAAGAAGGTCATGAGGTAATCATTTTGGAAAAAGGCGATGGAGATAGTAATTGTTCCTCAGGTAATCTAGGTATGTTAGTCCCTAGTCATTTTGTTCCTTTAGCTTCCCCGGGTATTATTTCTAAAGGGTTGAAATGGCTGCTCAATGCACAAAGTCCCTTTTATATTCGTCCATCCTTCAATAAGCAAATTTTATCCTGGGGGTGGAAATTTATGAAAAGTGCCACTCAAAACCATTGTAACCAATCTGCCCATCCTCTTTTGGCATTCAATCTGTTGAGTAGAGAACTTTATGAAACGCTGCAGCAAAATGATTCATTTGATTTTAATTTTATAAAAAAAGGGCTCATCATGTACTATCATACCGATGAAGCAGCAGAAGAGGAAATTCATACCGCTTTAAAGGCTCAAGAGATGGGACTTGATGTGGAAATCCTTACTAAAAATGAATTGCAATTACTGGAACCAAGTATTGAATTGAATGTTACAGGAGGGGTTCATTATAAGTGTGATGCTCATCTTAATCCTAATAAATTAATTCAACAGTTAAGAAGCTATCTGCAGCAAAATGGTGTTGTAATTTCTACCAATTCCGAAGTCCAGCAATTTGTTACTGATAAAATGCGTATTTCAAAAGTAATAACTAATGGTCAAGAAATAAAAGCGGATATTGTAGTTCTTGCTACGGGAGCCTGGATGCCTGAATTAGCAAAAAAATTGGGCATTTCTATTCCCATGATTGCTGGCAAAGGCTATACTTTCAATACCCACAATACACCCGAATTAAATATTCCATGTATACTTTCTGAAGCAAGGGTTGCCATAACGCCGATGGGTAACTCAATCCGTTATGGAGGTACTATGGAGATTGGGAAAATGAATGCGGCTATCAATATGAAGAGAGTGCAGGGTATTGTGGATTCAGCAAATAAGTATTTCAGTAACGTCAATCTTCAAATGCCTTCAAAAGAAAATGTGTGGTATGGACACCGTCCCTGTTCGCCGGATGGGTTACCTTATATTGGCCATTTGAAAAAATACGCAAATGTTATTATCGCCGGTGGGCATTCAATGATGGGGTTGAGCCTAGGCTTAGCGACTGGCAAGACGGTTTCTTTATTGGCAACCAATCAACCTGTCAATATAGATATTTCATTATTTAATCCTGAACGCTTTAATTAAAAAGTTTTCAAAGGCTATAATAGTTGTGGAAGCTCATTTGGAAATGTATTGGATGGGTTACCAGTTTTACATAAGGAGGATGAATGTTTTTTTAAATACATTATTTAGCCTAGTAGAAATTACTTCTAATCGAAAATAAATTTTTTAACTGAATCGTAACATCAAAAAAGCACTATGATAAACAGATCAAAATTATTTTTTGTCTTTCAAATTTTGTGGATCGTATTGATTTTTTCTCAAACAACGTTTGCCCAGATATCATCGAGGCAAAAACCGAATATTGTTTATATATTAACAGATCAGTGGAGAGCTTCAGCAACAGGCTATTCGGGAGATCCGAATGTTAAAACACCGAATATTGATGCTTTAGCAAAAGGAAGTTTAAATTTTAAAAATGCTGTATCCATAACTCCTGTTTGCACCCCTTATCGTGCAGCATTGATGACGGGTAGGTATCCTACTACCACTGGAATGTTTTTTAATGATGTACATCTTCCAGATGAAGAACTTTGTATTGCGGAGGTTTTTGGTAAAGCAGGCTATAATACGGGTTATATTGGAAAATGGCATCTAGATGGCAATGGACGTTCATCTTATATACCCGTTGAAAAAAGACAAGGGTTTGATTATTGGAAAGCGGCTGAATGCGATCATAATTATAATCACTCTCACTATTATGCTGGAAACTCTACAGAAAAAATGTTTTGGAACGGATATGATGTTTTAGAACAAACAAAAGATGCACAACAATACATTCGCAGCCGGTCAAAAAGTGAAAAACCATTTATTTTGTTTGTAGCTTTTGGAGCGCCCCATTTTCCTCACGAAACTGCGCCAAAAGAATTCATGGATATCTATGATCAAAATCTTATAAAACTTCCACCTAACGTACCTGAATCTTTGCTAAAGGATTCAAAAAATGAAGCAAAAGGCTATTATGCACACTGTTCTGCACTTGATAAATGCATTGGAGATATTCTTTCTACAATTGATGATGAAGGAATTCGTGATAACACGATTTTTATTTTCACATCCGATCACGGCGAAATGATGGGCTCTCAGGGGGTGCGTCCCAGAACAAAGCAAGTTCCCTTTGGTGAGTCTGCTAATGTTCCCTTTTTATTAAGATATCCAGCAGTTACAGGAAATATTGGCAAGTTGGTTCAAATGCCTATCAATACTACTGATATATTTCCAACATTACTTGGTCTTGCTAAATTAAAAGTGCCAAAATCTTGCGAAGGGGATGACTTATCTCCACTTATTCGTAAGCATAAGGATGACTTAAATCGTTCGGTTGTTTATATGAATATTTCGCCCTTTACTTATACTAAATTCCCCTTAGCTTATCGGGCTATTAAAACAAAGCAATATACCTATATCAGGTCTATTAAAGGACCTTGGTTTTTGTTTGATGATATCAAAGATCCATTTCAGATGGATAACCTGCTCACTAATAAATCCTTTGATAAACTTAGTAAACAACTTGATAGTGACTTATTTAAAATATTAAATAAAAATGGAGATGATTTTCAACCTGGCTCTTTTTATATTTCAAAATGGGGATTTAAAACAGATGCTTCTGGTGCTATTCCTTATTCTGGTGATAGTCTAAGTCAGCAAACACCTAGAATAGTACAATGAGTTAATTAATTATTTATTAAACCTTTATTTATGTCCTTTAAAATTACATTTCCTATTTCTGTTTTACTTGTTTTGCTGTACTTAGCAGGGTATGCTCAAACAAAGAAAACCTTTTCCCATCCTGCGATTAAGGACTATGGTTTAAAACAATATGTGTCCCTCAACAAAACACTTCCTTATAGCGATACGGTTCCTTGGAAATTGGTGGGTAAATTACCTTACAATTGCCATTTTCAACCTTGGATAGAATTAGAAAATGCTGAAGGGAAAACGATTCATTTAAATTCAAGTAATCCGCTGGTTCTTTATTTAACCAAAACCGAAAGTTTTGTTGCAAATAAGGGCACCGAAATTTATGAGGCAAAGAATTGGGTAAGTGGAGAAGGCGCAATTTATTCCATACCAGCAGGTGTTGTTGTAAAGTCGGTTAAATATCGTGAAACAGGGTACGACACTAAATTTGTAGGGTCTTTTGAATGCAACGATAACGATTATAATATTCTCTGGAAAAAAGGAGCAAGAACTGCCTATTTGTGTATGCGCGATTGGTTTTATGACTGTCCCGATAGAGAGCGCGTTGGTTTTTGGGGCGATGGAACGCCAGAGTTAAATCAATGTTTTTATGCATTTGATTCTAACGCCCATAAGCTTTCCAAGGAATTGGTATTAAGGCCCTTGGATGCAAAATTTTATCCAGGACAACAATTAGAATTTTTAGGAGAATACGGATTATGGTTTTATTATCTTCAAACAGGTGATCTTGCTTCTATTAAATCTGTATATCCTGCTACCATGAAATTTTTATTTACTACCTATCAATTTGGTAAAAAAAATCAATGGTTTGATTGGGGGAAAGAAAATAAAGATATTGCCATTATTGAACAATGCTTTATGTATATAGATTTAGGCACCTTAAAAAAGATGGCGTTGGTTACAGGGCATTCTGCAGACACCGTTCTGATTAACGCTAAAATGGATAGTATAAAAAACACCTTCGATAAAAAATATTGGAAGGGAAATTATTATATGTCTGACCAAGTTCGAGAACCAGATGATCGGGCAAATGCCATGGCAATAAATGCTGGATTAGCTGATCGAACCAAGTGGAATTCTATCTATGAGTTTGTATTAACAAAAAAAACGTATTCTAGTTGTTTTTTTGATAGATGGGTTTTTGAAGCACTTTGTACTATGGGTAAACAGGAATATGCCTTGCTAAGAATGTACAATCGCTATAAAACTATGATTCCTGCAAGTTTTTCTACACTTTGGGAGCATTATGATAGGTGGTGGGCATCCAGAATAGATGCTTATGATGAAGGTTCATCTCTTAATCATGGTTGGAATCCTCCAGTAATAAATCTTTCACAAACCATTGCTGGTATTACGCCTATTGAAGCAGGGTGGAAAACATTTCAGGTTTTGCCCAAAGAAGGTTTTTTACGTACTATTAAAGTGGTTGTTCCGGCTATTATTGGTAACATATCAGTAAGTATCATTAAAACCACAAGTAAATATGCACTAAGCCTTCATATCCCAGAACTTAGTAAATCAATTGTTGGGATTCCTAAAAAATCTTTTACTAAACTTCAAACAATCCAAGTAAATGGCAAGTTAGTGTGGAATAAAAAATTCATCAACCAAGTAAAAGGGGTTGCTTTTTATGGAGAAGATGAAAATTATATTATGTTCGAAACAAATGCAGGTGACTGGAAATTTGTTGGTAGCGGACTATTGCATTTAAATTCGCCAAAAATTCCGGCCAAAAATCTGCTTTCAGCTATTCCGATTAATCAAAAAAATTGGACCGCAAAAGCATCTGTGAAGGATAGCACATATTTGTTTTCCGGTGATAAAATCCCCATAGATATATTTGCCAATAATGCAATAGATGGTGATCACTGGACTGGCTGGCGGGATATGACCCAGAAGCAATATAAAGGGCAATGGTTCGAACTGGATATGAAACAACTGCAACAATTCAATAAAATTGAATTAGATAATACATGGGCTTTATGGGATTCGCCAAAAAACTATTCTGTTGAAGTTTCTACCAATGGGATCAACTGGGGTAAGCCAATAGCAACTGGTTCAGGCTCTTTAGGAATCACCGAAATTACTTTTCCCAAACAGGTGGCTAGATATATTAGAGTAACACAAAATGGAACAGATAGTTTGTACCATTGGTCAATTTATGAGTTAACCGTATTTAATATTAAATAATGAAAAATTTACTAAAAGGGTATTATCCCTATTTCAAATATTCTATTTTATCCGTAGTTATTATTTTATTGTTTTGTCAATTTTCGAAGGATAAACCGAAAAAAATAAATACAACCAATCGGCCTAATATTATCTTCATTCTTACCGATGATCAAAGATGGGATATGTTAGGCTGTGCCGGTAACCCCATTATCTCAACACCTAATATTGATAATATTGCTAAGAAAGGGGTTCGGTTTAGTCATGCATTTGTTACTACCCCCATTTGTGCTGCTAGCAGGGCAAGTATATTAACTGGTCTATTCGAGCGAACACATGATTTCACTTTTGGTAAACCTCCTCTGAAGAAAGAGTATAGTAACACAAGTTATCCATATCTTTTAAAAAATGCAGGTTATCGTACCGGTTTTGTCGGAAAATTTGGAGTTAAGTTAGAAACTTCTATTGACAGTATTTTTTCATCAAAAAATGTAAATGGATTTCCCTATTGGAAAGTTGTTGATGGCAAAAAAAAATACCTAACTGATTTGCAAGGGGACCAAGCCATCCAATTTATTCAGGGATCTGTTGTTAAACAAGAACCCTTTTGTTTATCACTTAGTTTCAGTGCTCCTCACGCAGATGATGATGCAAAAGAACAATATTTTTGGCCTGCTACCTTGGACTCCTTGTATGCTTCAGTAAAGATGCCAATTCCGGCAACTGCTAGGAAAGAATTTTACGATTCATTCCCTGATTTTTTAAAAGGTACCATGAGTAGGGAACGCTGGCATTGGCGGTTTGACACGCCCGAAAAATTTCAACAAATGGTTAAAGGTTATTACAGAATGATAACTGCCGTTGATCAAACAGTTGGGAGAATAACCGATGAATTAAATAAATTAGGTATCGCTGATAATACCATTATTATTTTCATGGGCGACAATGGTTATTATTTGGGTGATAGAGGCTATGCCGATAAATGGCTAATGCATGATGTGTCTATTCGAGTACCATTAATCATTTATGATCCAAGGAAATCCGGTACATCAAAAAAAGTATTTGATCAAATGGTATTAAACATTGATGTTGCTCCTACGATTTTAAGCTTTGCAGGAATACCTATACCCAAGCAAATGCATGGTAAAAGTTTATTGCCACTAATAAATGGAGCTGTAAACAAATGGTATGACACAATATTTTGTGAACATTTGATGATAGAACCACAAATTCCAAATAGTGAATGTATTCGAACAAAGCAATGGAAGTTTATTCGGTATCCTCATCATCCAGAATACATTGAACTTTACGATTTGATCAAAGATCCATGGGAAGAGCATAATTTAGCAAGCCAAGTAATTTATAAGCAAAGAATCGATCAGTTTCAATTACAATGCGATAAAAGAATTAATAAATTGCTATCTGATAGAGTAAACTAGTTCAACTTATTAGTCCATAAAAATGGGATTAATAATATCTTCTATTTAATTTAAAAAAAAGTATTACAGGGATTGTTCAGTTTTTTGGTTCGAGCCACTTGATGTTGCTTACCAAAGTATTATTTGCATTTCAGATGAAGCGCTGGATGAATTGGAAAAAAAATAAGGATTGATTAGTGCATTGCAGAATTCTTATTTTTTTTCACAGTTTCCAAACTATTCTTTGTTTTTTACTCCTAAAAAGATTTCCAGCAGAAATATTGCTTCAAAATGCTCACCCCAGAACTAGTGCAGTAATAACTACATTATCTGCTATTATTTAAAAGATTTTTTATCCTCTTATTTATTTTTCTAGTTACTTACCCATTATAATCAGCTTCATTTTATTTCAGGTGCTTGATTTTAGCAGAAAACTACTAATTTTAATTTGCAAATGAATTTCTTGTTCTCATTATTGTATTTTCCAATGAAATTGCTAGAATTTAATTATTCACCTCATCTCCATATAAAATGAAACTACCTAAGTGCTACTGTTTTTTTTTAATTGCCACCTTATTTTTACTTAGTTCCTGTGGCAGTTCTAATAGGGAAAAGGCTTTTCAAAGTATTGAACAGGGTAGTGTAGACAGTAGTTCTTCAAAGCCCCCGGTTACCATAGCTTCTGTTAAAATTGGCAACCAATATTGGGCTAAAAATAACCTCAATATTGATCATTTTCGAAACGGAGATGTCATCTTGGAAGCTAGATCGGATGAAGAATGGGAAAAAGCAGGTGCTGAGGGTAAGCCTGCCTGGTGTTATTATAATAATGATTCTTCTTTTGGTTCAAAATATGGGAAATTATACAATTATTATGCTGTTCGCGATTCAAGAGGTTTAGCTCCTGCTGGTTTGCATATTGCCACTGATGAAGAATGGACTGCATTGTCCAATTCCTTAGGAGGCGATGATATCGCAGGTATTAAATTAAAATCTGCTAGCGGATGGGCTGAAAAGGGAAATGGGGATAATGCCTCTAGCTTTACAGCTTTACCCGGAGGCTATCGGTATTTCAGCGGTGCTTTTTTTAATGCCGGACAAGATGGTAGCTGGTGGACTGCTACCCAAAATGGGGAGGGATATGCATTGCTTCGCTATTTATATTCTGCTAATACAAATATTTTCAGCAACCGACTGAATTTTAAACTTGGGCTATCCGTCAGGTGTATTCAAGATTAATTTTTATTTTACGACTATTTACCAATACAATGAAATCCTCGCCAACATTTTTTTTAAATTTCATATTTCTTCTCTTTGCTACTTGCT
>CANJAW010000052.1:0-10821 GCA_947472215.1 Chitinophagaceae bacterium | reverse complement strand
TTTGGCAAGAAAAGGCCTCATAAAAAAGTAACCCCATTGATTGCTAAAATTGTATGGAGATTGGAAGCAATCAAAAGCAAGTTCTCCGGAAAAAACCCTTTGATAACGAAGGAAACAGCCACTACTGCGCTGGCAGAAGTAAGGTATAATAATAAGAAGCTCGGGAAATTTTTACCCGATTTTCAATATACCAGCATCGAATCGGCTATAGCTACTACTTGCCAACAAATGTTGCAAAATCTAAAAAAGGAGCAGCCCTAATTTCAAGGAACCTTGCCATTGAAAGATATTAGCTTACAATCCCCATTCAAGTTAACGAATCGCCATTTGGGCAGTAAGAAATAGTAGACCCCAACCCTTTACAATGATGCTGAGGCGCATGCAGGATGTATAGCCGCCTGTGGCGGACTGAGTTCAAATCTCGGTCTCGCACCATAAAAATCAAGGACCTACCTTAAATCGTGGGTCCTTTGTTGTTTCTGGGCCTCCTTTCGGTGAATTATACATAAAGAAATAGGCCTCTATTGCTAGAGGCCTATTTCTTCTACTTGAACTTAAAAATATTATTTTTTAGGTGCAGTTAGTGCTTGTATAATTCCAGTCATATCTTGATATTCATCCACATAAATAACTTTATGATCGGTATTAAATACGAATATACCAAAGTACTTATTTTTTACAGTAGCTCCATTTTTACCAGTGCCACTCCATTTTGCAAAAACTCTAACATTGCCATCTGGCTTAAATGTAATTGAGTCTACTGCCGGTAAAAATATCAGGTCGGAATAACTTAATTCTGCATTTAAGTCTCGCAATGTTTTTAATGCAGCTAGATTCGAAGTTTTATTTAATACAACTGCTCCAAGTCCTGGACCATCAAACTTTGCTGTATCTGAAAATAAATCGTCTTGACTAAAGTCATTTTTTACAAAGCCATCTAAAAGTGTTTTTACAATTGTAGCATTTTCTTTGAATAAGGCAATGTTTGCATCTTCTTTACTTGTTTTCGGTTCTGAACTTGTACAGCCCATCAATGATGCTGTTACGATAAAGAACAATACTAATTTTTTCATAGTTTTTTGTTTAATGAACTACTAAAGTAACAAAATACTTTCTAAATGAAAGTATTTTGCATATCATTAATTTTTAATGAAAATAAAATTGAGTCTTTTATAGTCGATGCAGTGTGAGGAAACCATTCTATCAAACCCAGTAAAAACGGTTTATTTTCTTATTTTTCAACAAGTAGGTATAAATCAACGAGTCATTTTTTATTATATCCTATCTATGAACATGAGCTTAGGGCTTCATCACCTTCTCCCAAAGCTGCGGGATTCTTTTTATCCATACTAGCTCTCGTTTTGCAATACCAGCTTCCTGGGCAGGTGTGCCCCAATAGGTTTTATTCCCTTCTAGCGAAGCTGTAACACCCGATCTGCCAAGCAAAATGGCATTTTCTCCTATGGTAAGGGTCTTATTGACCACTACCTGGCCCCATAAGGTTACCCCATCCTTTATATCAACACAGCCTGCTATCAGCACATGGGCCGCCAATAGGCAGTTTTTGCCAATCACCGTGTCATGGCCAATATGAACGGTATTGTCTAGTTTGGTTCCGCTGCCAATCACGGTGTCGCTACTTACTCCTCGGTCGATGGTGCAGCCGGCCCCAATTTCTGCAAAATCTTCAATGATTACCCTGCCACAACTGGGCATTTTTGTGTACCATAGTTCCCTGTCTTTTTTTGTGTTGTAATAAAATGCATTACTACCAATTACAGTGCCTGATTGAATGATTACCTGGTCGCCAATAATGCAGTTATCCATAATCGTTACATTGGGATAAACGATACAATTTTTTCCTATTTTAACTTGATGACCAATGAACGTATTGGGATAAATAATACTTCCTTCTCCAATCACAGCAGTTTCGCTAATTGGTTGTACAGCAGGTACAAATGGATTGAAATGATTTACAATTTTACAATACGCTTCGAAGGGATTTTCAACTAGCAATAAAGTTTTATTGGAAGGACAATCCGTTCTTTTATTAATGATGATAAAGGTAGCGGCACTATGAATACACTTGTCATAATATTTAGGGTGATCAACAAAAACCAAATCCCCGATTTCAACTTTATGTAATTCATTGATGCCAGTTGCATCACCTTGTTGGTTGCCGATTATTTCGGCATTGATCAATTTAGCAATCCAACTAACTGAAACGGGTGCAGGAAAATGCATACAATATATTTTTTACAAAGGTACAGTGCTTTGCTTTTAGTGGCTACATAAACAAATATTACTCCAATTGGGTTAAAATCACCCGTTTTAAAAAAATAAGGCAATCTTTTTTCAGAGCAAACCATGCTGGAATTACAATGGTGGACTAAAGGAAAAAAGCCTTTCAAACTAGTAATATTTTTTTAAAAAATCGAGAGTCAGCTGCAATGATTAATTCCATAAATACCAGTAAAATCAATAGTTTCATTCATTAATAGCATTTTTTTTCGATGGGTCAATAGCTTGAAAATCGATTGCTAGTATTGACGAAAACCATTTTTACACCCCACCCTTATCCACAGCCTAAAAAAAAATGTGAATAAAATTATTTAAAATATTTTTTTTGGTAGCGAATATTCTTTTTAATATTGTGTAAGGAAATTACGTTTCCTGGTACTTACTAACCCATATATATATGAAGCCCGGCTCACAAATGTCGGGCTTTGTTATTCTTAGGAATGCAGAAACGCATTCGTTCTGTCGCTACCTTTACCTTTTTTAAGCATCCTTTAATTTATTATTCTTGGAATATTACTGTATCATTTACAAACCTTTTAATGTGCTTTCACAGTTTACATCAGGAGAAGGAAAACAAACTTTGAAGGACTTTTTTGATGTTCCGGTAGATGTTTATCCGGTAGGCAGATTGGATTATGACAGCGAAGGTTTATTGATTCTTACCAACGACAAAAAAATCAATCATGATTTATTGAATCCGATGTTGGAACACACCCGTGAATATTGGGTGCAGGTGGACGGAGAAATAACGGCGGAGGCATTGCATGATTTGCAAAATGGAGTCGATATTACCGTAGATGGAAAATTGTACCGTACCAAAAAAAGCAAGGTAGTAGCATTAAAAATTCCGCCTAAAGTACCAGATAGAAATCCTCCTATCCGGGTTAGGAAAAATATCCCTACCAGCTGGGTGAAAATAATACTCACCGAAGGGAAAAATCGGCAGGTAAGGAAGATGACAGCAGCGGTTGGTTTTCCTACTTTACGCCTCATTCGTCACCGGATAGAAAAATGCACCATTGAAGGACTTGAACCGGGGGAAATGCGTATTTTAACGAGGGGGGAAATGTATCAATTTCTCTTCCAAAACAGAAATGAAGCCCCGAAAGCCTAAGAATGGCGATTTTTCCTATAACTTGTAGCTAATTTTTAATAAAAACAACCTTTCAATAATGCTAAAATCAATGACCGGCTTCGGCAGGGCTGAACAAACGGTAAATGACAAGACCTTTCTGGTAGAAATTAAATCGCTGAATGGCAAGCAATTTGAAATGCAATTGCGGTTGCCTCCCTTACTTAGACCCTATGAGTTTGATATCAGGAGTATTTTACAAGAACAATTGGTACGGGGTACCGTTGATTGCATGATTACCATTAAGCAAAATGGCACTTCCAAGCCGGTAAATATCAATACGGATTTAATCAAGGCATATTATCAACAAATAGAATCCTTGGCAGGAGAACTAAATGTTGACACCAATTCTGTTTTAAGTGCGTTGCTTCGATTGCCAGAAGTAGTAACGCCTACCAATGATGTATTGAATGACAATGATTTCGAAGAGTTTAAAAAAGTGCTTCAAATAGCCCTAAGTGAGTTGAACAAACATCGGGAAGAAGAAGGTGCCAGTTTGGAAAATGACCTTATCAAACGGATCAACAATATCAATGCCCAAGAAGAAGCAATCGTGCAACTAGAGCCCAACCGAATGAAAAGGATAAGGGAAGAAATTGTGCAACTTTTGGAAAAACATGTGGGTAAAGAAAATTATGATGGCAATCGATTGGAACAGGAGTTGATCTACTACATTGAAAAGGTAGATATTCATGAAGAACAGGTACGCTTGAAACAGCATTGTGAGTATTTCAGGTCATTACTTGCCAATTCGGATGAAGCAAAAGGAAAGAAACTTTCTTTTATCATCCAGGAAATAGGAAGAGAGATAAATACCACTGGAAGCAAGGCCTATGACGCGGATATTCAAAAATGCGTGGTAACTATGAAGGATGAGTTGGAGAAGGCAAAGGAACAAATATTAAATGTATTGTAAATAAGCAAGGGTTTTTGTACGCATGCGATCAGTTACTTTAGTTAAAATAGCGACCACTGAATGGATGCATGTAGATACAGAAGTTAAAAATTTTGGCACTTCAAAATAAGGCAGGTCTTGAAAAACTGTTTTATTTTTGTAAAAAATATTTAGTGAAGATTCATTCCTGCAAATTATCTGTTTTACTGTTGATTATTGTAAGCCTTTGGCTTACTGCCTGTGCTACTATTGACGTATTTGAAAAAAATACGCCTATACCTTCTAATAAATGGCAGTATTCAATGCAACCGGTTTTTGATTTTACTATCAGCGATACGAGCTCTTTTTACAATATATATATCGTTTTGAGGCATACAGATGCCTATCGATATAATAATATCTGGGTTAATATAGGGTCGAAGTTTCCTGGAGACACCTTGCAATATCGTCGGTTGGATATAAGCTTGGGAACAGATGCCAGCGGATGGGAAGGGTCTGGCATGGGAGATATTTGGGAGGTTAGAAAATCCGTTACCAAAGGCCCGGTGAAATTTAATAAAATGGGCAATTATTCATTTTCAGTGGCACAAATAATGCGTGAAAATCCACTTCCGGAAATAATGAGCATCGGTATAAGGGTTGAGAAGGTCAAGTAACCATGCACCTGGATAATCGGACAATTTCCAAAATTGATTATGGTACTAAAATCGAGCTGTTTACAATTTCATTATTGATCATCTGCCTTTCACTATTAATTTGAAAACAACATGCCCTTTTCTTTTTATAAGACCAATCGCTTACGTTTTATTTTCCTCGTTTACTGGGTTCTCTTAGCTTATATCATCGCTGCACTGGTATGGTGGTTTATAGCCTTGAACCGGCAAAACGCCCAGATGGCTACCTTTGAAATTTCCCAATTAAAAATTGGAGAGCCTAGCAATTCCCAACAATTGACTGAAATACTTTCCATCAAAAAGAGAAAAACTGCGCAATATATTGGTGAGGGAACGATTTTTTTATTGCTCATTTTGTCTGGAGCAGTTTTTATTTACAGGGCAGTTAGGACACAATTTAAGTCGGGCCAAGAACAACAAAACTTTATGATGGCCATTACCCATGAATTAAAGACGCCCATCGCAATTACTAAACTCAATTTGGAAACTTTATTAAAAAGAAAATTAGAGGAAAGTCAGCAGCAGCGATTAATTCAAAATACCATTCAGGAAGCCAATCGATTAAATGCTTTATGTAATAATATGTTACTCGCATCGCAATTGGAAGCGGGCGGTCATCATGTTACCAAAGAAGAAATCGACCTAACGGATCTTACAAAAGCATGTATCAACGATTTTATCATCCGTTATCCTCAGCGCCATTTTGAACAAGCAATTGAAGATGAAGTTTATCTCATCGGAGATAACATACTATTACAAATGGCCATCAATAATTTAATTGATAATGCTATTAAATATTCCCCTAAAGATTCGATTGTATCAATCGTTTTGTATCAGCAACAAAAGTCGATCATGTTAATGGTTAAGGACCAAGGGAAAGGGATTGATATAACAGAGAAGAAAAAAGTATTTGAAAAATTTTACCGAATTGGCAACAAGGCTACTAAAGAAGCGAAGGGAACCGGATTGGGATTGTTTCTGACTAAAAAAATTGCACTACAACACGATGCAAGTATATTTGTAGTCGACAATACGCCGACGGGAAGTAATTTTACCATTGTGTTTAACGGATAACTCACTAGTGGTTAACAGCCTATGATGATTGAAAGTTTTTCAACGTAAACAGGTTATTGATTTTCATAGCATCTTCCAATCAACTACTATCAGTAACGCAGTCATCAGTAAATAAATTGAAGTATGGGGACTAACAAAATATCGATCTTATTGGTGGAGGATGAGGAAAATCTACATGAGGCGTTAAAGCTGAATCTTGAAATGGAAGGGTATGAGGTAACGAGTGCTTTTGATGGAGTGGCCGCTTTACAAGCGGTTCAAAAAGAACATTTCGATCTAATGATCCTCGATGTAATGCTACCAGAATTGGATGGAATTAGTGTGTGTGAAAATATTCGGCTGCAAAATAATGATATCCCCATATTGATACTGAGTGCCCGCAATAGTAGTGCCGATAGGGTACTGGGGTTAAAAAAAGGGGCCGATGATTATTTAACCAAGCCATTTAATTTGGAAGAGTTATTGCTAAGGGTAAATAAATTGGTAGATAAAAGCAAGCAAATTTCCACTAGAAAACCATTGGAACAAGTCTATCATTTCGGAAAAAATCAAATTGATTTTACAGCGCTTGAATGTGTAACAAAAGATGGGGAGAAGGTCACCCTTACCAAAAAAGAAATGATGCTTCTAAAACTGCTTATTGAAAACAAAAATGAGGTAGTTACTAGAGAAAAAATTTTGCAGGCGGTGTGGGGATACAATGTATATCCAACCACTCGAACCATCGATAATTTCATTTTAAGTTTTCGCAAATATTTTGAAGAGGATAGTAGAAATCCCCAATACTTTCACTCTGTCAGGGGGATAGGCTACCGATTTACACCGAGGGTTCAGTAAGTGTCGCTGCAATCTCAATCGCTCGCCCATAAAGTCCTTCCATTGAATCTGCTGATGCAAGTGGTGTATACAATTGCCATTCAATATCATCCAGCAATTGTTGTATTTGCAGGCTGGTATTCAGGCTTATTCCTTGCTGCTCCGCACTCACTTCGATTATTTTTTTAGATATGGTTGCCAAGGGTACTTGAAGGGTATCAGCCAAAAATTTCCGCAACTCATTGTTCAGGGCTTCATAAAAGCCTTTAAAATCTCTTCCAATCAGTTTTTCTTCGGATAGCAGAAAGGGATGAAGGGGCAAATGGACTTTTGCTGCTAGCAATGGAGCGGTGTCAGCTACGGAATTCACTTCTTCCTTATCGTCGGATATTTTTTTTCTTTTTTTCTTAAACCAGATTAGTAAAATACCGAATAGCCCTGCTGCAAATGGTACTAGCATCCACCAGCGATTGATGAATAGCCCATCTACAACTTGTTGGTGCTGCGTTTGCAGCGTATGTTGGTTTTTGGTAAATGTGCCCTTCCCAGTTCCCTGGGTAATAGTTAGTTGCAAAGGAGTTGATCTCAGTGTTATATATTTTCCCCCCACCGCATTAAAATAGCTAAAGTCAACTGGCGGTATGTTGTAGCTACCCGGCTTGGAAACAGTAAAGGCATATTCAAAAGTTTTTATGCCACTAACCGGTACCGTTAATTGGTCAAGCTGATCTTTTGTTTTAGGTTCGTACCCCTCCATACCGGCGGGCCAACTAATGTCGGGTGCAATGACCATTGACATATTGCCTGCACCTGAAATAGTAAGGGTTAGTTTTCCGGCATCATCTGTAGTAAAATTATTTTTTTGAAGACTGGCTTCAAAGGTGAAATTTCCCACGGAGCCCTTGAATGAAATGGGTCTATCTATCTCAGGCAGCGGTTTTACAGTGATTATCGCGGGCTTACTTTGCAAGGTTACCTTTTCGTCTCTTACGCCTTCTGCCGGTATGGATGTTTGCGTGAGGTCGCTGAAAAAATCGTCTAACCCACCCCGTTGATTATTCAGGTATTCCTCTTTTATAAAATGAATGGTATTGTCTACTTCCGCAGATTCTAGTTCTACTGCCCCAGCCTGCAAAGGGTACAACTGCGATTTCCGAAGGATATAAACATTGTACTCCCGTCCATTGATTTGTTCAGTGGAGTAGTTCGTGTTTCCTGGGGGCAATAGGTCAATAACTGAAAAGCCATTAAAAGAGGGGTTTTTGGTAATACTACTTTCCGATTTTAATCTCGTATACAGTTTATACGTTACCACTATGGGCTCCCCTATAAAGCAGGTAGTCTTGTTTGTTACTACTTTTATGAAAATATTTTTATTGATTTTCTGGGCCATATTTTCGCCCTTCTTCAAAATATAATCATTGAATGAAGATTGGGCCACCGGTTCAAAAAAAGGAGAGAATCCTCCAAAGCCACCTCCTCCATTATTTGGATTGTTACCCGATCCATTTTTGGTAACAGTGAGGGTTACTGTATTACCCATTAACACTTTTCCATCTGCCATCGCCTTGGCACCCGTTATTGAAAACTTACCGATTGATTTGGGTTGAAGTAGATAAGTGATGCCGATATACTGCCTGGTTACGCCATTATTACTTTCCATGCCACTCTCCTGATTGGGCCCACTAATGATCTCAAAATCCCCCAAAGCAGGGGGGATAATCTGCTCCACTTGTCGGGCATTATCTATCATGAGTCGAAGAGTGGCCGTTTCATTTTTACCAATCGACCCCGGACTAATGCTTGCTTTAAAAACAGCCTGTGCCAATAACTGGCTTTGACATATGAATAGCAAAACAGTAAAGAGCGGGACTATTTTTTTTGATTGCAGTCTCATATAAATCTTCACAAAATAATAAATAATTAGATTGAATTGAAACTAAAAGCAGGTGTTTTAAAGGAATGCCTACAGCCATCAGGGCAAGTCTCCCAATAAAGGGCGAAGTATGATATCTTCCACTACTGCCTGTGGGGATAATTTACTTGCTGCAACAATCATGGTCGCTATATCACTAGCTTCCATGATACGCCGGGTGCTGTTGTCAAAATCGCCCCAGGAATCGGTTAAAACTGCGCCTGGATAAACGCCCATTACCTTTATGAAGGAGGACTTTAGTTCTTCCCGAAGATTTTTGGTAAAGCCCATCAATGCAAATTTAGCTATGCTATAACTTCCACCATTGGCATAGGCCCCTAGGGAAGCAATAGAGCACATGTTTACAATCGTTCCGTGTTTGGCCTTCATCATTGTCGGTAGCAATACCCTAGTAAGGCGATAAGCACTGAATAAATTAACATCCATCATTTGTTCCAAAACACCCTCCTCTTCTTGATGGATACTTCCCGGTATAAAATTACCGGCATTATTTATCAGCATATCAATTTTTCCGTTGCTAGTATCTGTAAGTCCGGCCAAAACCCAGTCCCCAAAATCCGTTACCTGCTCTTTTACAGACAGGTCTACGGCCTTTGCTTTGATATTGCAGGCGGGATAGGCTGTCTGGATCTCCGCTACTGTATTATAGAGCGCCACTTCATTTCGAGCACAAAGGAAGAGCGTAGCACCTTCTGCTGCAAATGAATGAGCAATGGCTTTTCCAATTCCTTTTGAAGCACCTGTAATAATTATATTCATATTCAAAAATTAAGTTGACTTTTACAAATGGGTAATGGCACCACAAAAATACTATCTGCAGCGTTTAGGGATAAATAAAATATCAACCCCTAATTTTGCGTTAGTTGTATTAAAGCAATTTACTGGAATAGACTTATGAAATATCAACATCTTTTTTTTGATTTAGACCATACCCTATGGGACTTTGATGCCAACGCAAAAATAGCACTTACCGAAATGTATTCTTTTTTTAATTTGGAATTGTTACAAGTAGCGCCTTTTGAATCGTTCTATAGGCACTATTTGCATCACAATCAAATTTTGTGGGACCGCTACCACAAGGGTTTCATAACTTCCGAAGAGTTGAAATGGCGCCGCATGTGGCGCACTTTACTGGAGTTTAAAATTGGTGATGAAAAGCTGGCAAGGGAAATTAGCGAAAAGTTTTTAGAGATCTTACCCATTCAAAAGGGGCTGTTCCCCCATACCAATGAAATACTCGATTATTTAGCCGAAAAAAAATACCAGCTCCACCTAATCACCAATGGATTTGAAAAAGTGCAGTGGAGTAAATTAAATAATAGTGGGCTAAATCGCTATTTCCAACATGTAATAACTTCGGAGGCAAGCAATAGCTTGAAGCCTAGAAAGGAAATTTTTGAATTTGCATTACAAAAGACCGGCGCGTTGGTTACCAATAGCATCATGCTCGGAGACAATTTAGATGCCGATATACAGGGGGCCATCAATTTTGGGATGGATTCTGTTTTTGTAAATCACCTCCATTTGTCCACAGAACTACAACCTACTTATACCATTACCCACCTAAAAGAGTTGGAAAATATATTTTGAACAGGGGTTTGACCCTTGATGATATAAATTTGCCCGATTGCCTAATGCAAGCGGGCAAACCCTGCTAATCGTTAAAAGCAAATTTAGATCTTCGCAGTTTTGTTCTTGTCTTTGCAGCAAGCCTTTTTTTCAGCAGACATTTTGGTGCAGCAGGATTTCCCTTTTGCACATTTTTTCTTTTTTCCTTTTTCGGCAAAGCTTATCCCGGTAATCAATAAGGCTGCAGTAGCTAATAGAATTATTTTTTTCATTTGAATTGATTTTAGATAAGGTGAAAATAATTACTTTTTAGCAATTGCAAAAGCTAGGGGTGTTAAAATTATATAAATAATTTCCATTTATTACTTTCAATACGCTAAATCTGTAGACGCGCTGGACTTAATTGATGAGAAAGCTTTGCTAT
>CANJAW010000051.1:0-10838 GCA_947472215.1 Chitinophagaceae bacterium | reverse complement strand
TAGTTGGTATTTCCTCGCTTATCATTCTGTATAAATCCATAAGGGTTTTCTCCTTGAATGGTGATGGGTAAAAATTTATTTTTAGTTGGCACATCCAGTTTACTCAATATATACACATACCCATTACTCATTTTCTTAACGTCAACTATAAAAGAGGTGTTAACCGCCATATTAACTCCCCACTTGGATACCAATGTTAGCGGTATATCCGTTGCGGATTTCCAAGCAGTTTCAAAAGCGAAATCCTTTACCACATTCCAACGGGTTAAACTATCGGTAATAGTGGTAGTAGCAGCAGAAAAATAATTTTTTAAAGAATCAGCCTCTATAATCAAATTGGCATCCTGCACCAAAAAATAAGTGAATTGCTTATCCTCTCTTCTAAGATCAGCCACCCTGTCGGTAAAATAATTCTTTGGTACAAGGCCGGTGCCGGGAGTATAAATCGGCAATCCGGAAATAGCGCTGATACTATCAATGGTAGCTAAGGATGCATCAAATCCATTGTAATTTAATGAGGCTACAAATGCATTTTGTGCATATTGGGCTTTAGTGGCATTGATGTATTCCCAAATATTTTGCAAAGGAAGTACCATGGCATTGATGGTATGCAATACGCCATTGCTTACATAACGATCAGCGGTTTCAATTCTTGCTTCGTCAAATTTAAGACTGCTGAAATTATTGAACTTCCCACTCAGCATCTGTATACGAACAGGTAATACAGCATCTTTAGTGAAATACTGTTGATTGGAGATGTGATTCAAAATAAGCGCCCTTAAATTGCCGGGGTTAGCAAGGATGACGGGATCAATGGACCAAAGCGCCGCATTGTTAGGTGCCCACACCGTTAAGGATTTGGAAGACTTAAACACGGAGTCCAACCCAGCCTTGCCAATATACTCCCTGAATTTGCTTAATTCTGGATTAGAAGCAATTGCCTGCAATAGGTTGAAGCTTAAATCCTGCTGAACCAACGCTGTATGATCCTTCCATTTATTACACCCGCCTAAAGCAAGTGTAAAAAACAAAATGACCGCTACTATACTTTTCTTATTATACATTTTGAACTATTTTATGACTACTGTTATCTTAAATATTAGAAATACTGCAATGTTCCATCCATATTGAATCTTGGTAATATCTGGTCTTGGTCGATCGGTATAAAGTGAAACATATCTAGGTAATCGGAAGGATTTCCGGTACCTGCTGCAGGCAGTGATCGAATACGTAATTTATGCCGGTCGGTAGTGGTCACATCTACCACCCCCAAAAACTTACCAGTCATAAATTGGTTGGTTGTAGGAGAGTATTTTTTCCATCCAAGCGCATCCAATTCCCCGTCGGATAAATTGGGACGCATTTCACAAAAATTAAATATTCTAGCTAAATCCACTCCGTCAAAGGATGGCTGCACGGGCATATTTGAACCTCCAGCGGCACCTACCGTACCGGATCCCTTTGCAGCACGGTAACAAACCCAAAGTTTGTACTTTCCTTTTACCAGCAATGGTGTCGTAAACTCTATCCAGTTATGGCGGGAAGTATTTCCCATACCTACAAATAAATAATCACCACGGAAAACATTGATGGTAGAAGAGGTGGTAAATTGGTAATCCATCGTATTGGCTGGATTATCCCATTTAATGTCTTTGATAGAACCATAAGCAAAACTGAAGTTACCCCTTCTGTATACTGCGGGGAGTTTTCTAACTTCAGGAAAATCAGCCACATCCCAATACACAGCTGTTGGCTTACGTACCTTAGGTGCAAAATGCGCCGTAGCGGTATGCAACACACCTGTGGTAGCAGAGATATCACTAGTTACCCGTTCCAAAGGAACTCCTTTTTCATACACCCCGTTAAAATCCAAATCATTAATTAATATTTTTTCATCTACTAATTTCGAAGACAATACTTCAAGAGGCGCTAAGGTTGGGTGAGAGCTTGCAGAAACAATATCCGCCAAATAACGAGCATCTGGAATAATATGATATTTAACATAGATACTCAAACTATCCAATGGATTCAATGGATTGCCCGTATTGCAATACCTTGCTTTTAATGCTGCAAAACTAGTAAAACCAGAATCTTGCAATGCTTGGTTGGTCTCTGCCAAAACAGTGTACCATTTTCTTAAAGAAGGAACTGTACTATTAATGGTATTGATCACATCAAAATAACCTGTAGCATCCAATGCTTGTTTGAAAATCGAAAACTTAGCATCTGCTGATATCAATGCTGCAATGGTTTTAGAAGCTGGCACCAATACCTTATCCACTTGATGAATCAAACCATTTCCTGTCTTAATATTTCCAGCAGTAATGGTACCTTGCCGATTCACTAATATAGAGGATAACCCATTAACATTTATAACCCCTGTTACCAAAAACTGTCCATACATGGTAATGGTAGGTAGCTTGCCATCCTTAAAAGAAGAGGTGCCCAAGGTGTCTTCCAGCAAATGAAATTTTACAATATCCTGTGCTTCCAATTCAGTTAGGGCACTCAATGTTTTATTAACAGCCGTCAAATACAAACCAACTGCACTATCGGTAGGGACAAACATAGTGTATGATCCATAAGCATTTAAGAACCCAGCATAGCCTGATTTATCAACGATGGTGGTGATAGAAGAATATTTAGTAGGATTAGCTTTCAGGTAACCGTAAATATTCAAATCAGTAGTGGTACTTTGCACATAATCCATTTTCTTACAACTCTCCGTGTAAAAAATGATAAGCAGGCTTAGAATCGCTGTAACCAGAATGCTTAAATATTTTTTCATACAATCAGTATTATTATTTTAATTAGTTTATTTGTAAAAAGGATTCTGTACTAACAATTTATTGGTAGTTAATTCATACGAAAAAACAGGTAGGTAATGACAATTTTTATCCTTGAACTTGGCAATGGCTGACTGTTGGCGGTTTGCCGGTACAGTTCCAGACACTACATCTAGTAAAAGATCTAATCGCTCATACTTATTTCTTCTTGCATTTCTCAATAGATCGTACCAACGCTTTCCTTCGAATGCAAATTCGCGTGCCCGCTCCTTTAACACATAATCAGCAATGGCCATTTTATCTGAAGTAGCAGGATTGGCTGCAGTGGCAACCAGTGCCTTCGCCCTTGTTCTGATAAGGTTTATATTATCTAGTGCAGATTGCCCATTTCCTAATTGATTTTGTGCTTCTGCTTTCATTAGCAAAATATCTGCATAGCGATACATAATCCAATGGGCGTATGACTCTACTTGAGCGCGGGCAGTGGTATTGTTTAATCCAAGGTATTTCCAAATCACCTGGTCGGTAGCCCTTACAGATGCTCCATCCGCCCTAATATCTGCTTTTGTAGGATCCAAGAAGTCAACCGTATAAATTTCATCCATTACAATAGGGCTTGCCAAAAATTTACGATTGCTTGTATTGAATAAAAGATAAAAAGGATTTAAATTTTGATTATCAAACTGCAATTCGAAAATACTTTCATTACTATTACCATTGGAATATAAAGTAGTGTACCAAATATTGGCATCTGTGCCATCGATTAATCCAAAAGAGTTGGAACTGATAACTTTATTACAAGCCGTTACACAATCAGCATATTTTTCCAACCACAAATACACATCAGCTTGAATAGCATTAATGGCAGCTTTGGTAATCTTACCCTTGTTAGCTCCGCGGTTACCATAATCAACCACAGCAAAGGCCTCCGCTTCATTTAAATCTTTCAATACCTGCGTTAAAACTTCAGTTTGAGAAGTCTTTGCAATTGCAACTACATCCTGATCACTCGAAGTTGATTTTAATTTTAATGGTACTTCATCAAATGTACGAACCAGGTAAAAATACATGAGTGCCCTTATAGCTTTTACCTCAGCAATGGATTTATCCAATGCAGCCTGCGTATATGTAGCATCTTTCGTTAATACACTCGGTGCAAAATCAATCACCGTATTACAATAGTTGATTACTTGGTATATACCATTCCAATTGGCAATTGAATTGGTAGGCAGCATATTGACATTGATAACATCAATCTGTTCGTTGGTGGTAGCCAGTGAACTGGTTATCATATCAGCCCTCAACTCACCCCAAAGGAAAAACGATTCGGCTGGAGACCGCATTCCGGTAGGAGATCCAGTAAGGGAGGCATAACAACCAGTAACGGCTGCCTGCACTTGCTCTTTTGTTTTCCAGTATTCTGCTCTGGTTAAGCCATCCTGGGGCTGCAGATCCAACCACTTTTTACAGGATACAAATGGTAGGAGCATTACCACCAAAAATAATTTCAACACGGTATTTCTAAACATTTGATTTCTTTTAAATTATTTTAAAAACTAGCTGTTAAACCGATGGTGATGGTTTTTACAGGCGGTGTATAAGAGTAATCAATCGCCACCCTAAAAGGATCGCTTCCCCGAACAGTTACTTCCGGATCCTGACCGGTGTAATTGGTTAAAGTCAGTAAATTTTCTACCGACACGTAACCACTCAGGTTTTTAATTTTTAATTTTTGAACTAATTTCTTTGGTGCAGTATAACGTATCGTAGCTGTTCTAAAACGTAGGAAAGACGCATCTTCCACATACCTGTTACTACCCAACCAATTATAACCCGTGCGGTACATAGCTCTTGGTATATCGGTCACATCTCCTTCTTTTCTCCATCTTCTTAAGGTAGCTGTACTTTGGTTATCGAAGCCATACATATTGGTGGTATTAATTTTGGTACCATTCACCAAATCATAATCATATCGGTAATTAAAAAAGGCTGAAATTTTCCATACTCCATTCAGTGTTACGGAAGGACCAAAACCACCCGTGTATTTAGGAATACTATTACCTAAATAAACAATGTCTTGGTAGTTGATATTTCCATCATGGTTGATATCCTCATACATTGCATCTCCAGGCTGAAAAGTGTATCCAATACTTGGGTAGTTGAATTTCATATAGATTGTTTGTCCGGTAGGGCCAACGATGCTTTTGCCAGAAGGGTCTGTAGCAAGAGTAGAAGCCATATCCTTATAAACACCCTTGTACTTAAATCCGTAAAAAGATCCAAAAGGATTATTTACTTGCATAAAGGTTTTATATTGACCATTAGCGGTGATATCTCCTTTATCGCGAGGATATAAATCAGATATTTCACGGATCATATTAATGTTGCGGGCAATATTGAAATTAAAGTCTACCTGCAATTTTTTAGTCTTGTATGGAGTGATCCCAATTCCTAACTCAAATCCTTGGTTGTCCATGGTACCCACATTCATATCCACACTATTGAATCCGTTAATGGAAGAAATCTGAAGACCTGGGAAAAACATTTCTTTGGTACGATTAACATAAAACTCCGCATCCACCGTAATTCTACGCTGAAACATACTTAAGTTGATACCCGCATTTTGACCAATAATGGTCTCCCATTTCAAATTGGATAATTCCATATTGGTAGGATACACACCCGCATCACCCAGATAGGTCCAAGCAAACGTATTGTAAGTATTGATATAGCTATAATCTCTGCGAGGTGCATTTCCTGACTGACCATAACTTGCTCTGAAACTAAGGTCGTCAATATTTTTATTAACATATTTCATGAATTTCTCATCAGAAATTCTCCAACGCAAAGAAGCAGATGGAAATAATCCATACCGGTTGGCTGGTCCAAACCTCGAATTACCATCTCCCCTAAGACCTACATTGAAAATATATTTATCACTGTAGCTATACTGTGCATTCGCCAGTAAGCCAATACTACGTGTTTGTCCTACATTGGAGCTCAATCTTGTTTCACTATTTTGTGTACGCGATGGAGAAGAAGGATCCTGCAAAAATGCTGAGGCAGTATTGGAAGTCAATACCTCCTGCGAAACATATTTATTATCGTAGGTGCTAAAAGAAAGGAAACTAATCAGCTTATGTTTTTCATTTTTGAAATTTGGGGTATACACCAAATTTGTTTTGGACTGAACATTAAACACATCCACATCACCATCATAAGCCCTGTTTACAGAAGGCTCTGTCCATGGCCTTCCAGTAGCAGTTTGCGGCAAAAAGCTATTGCTTTTATTATTATTGATATCAAACTGAACATCAAAAGTAGCCATCAATACCTTTTTATATATTTCGTATTGAAGATTAAAATGAGGAGTAATCCTTTGACTAATAATATTATTTTTGGCATTATTGGCCATTGCAACCGGATTAAAAGTTCCTCCAACTGTTCCATTGGTACTTACTCCAAAGTATTGCCCTTGAATATTATTTGCTGGAGAAAAATAATTACCTGAAGGCTTTCCGAATTCGTCGTATTCATAAATGCTCATATTGGGCATTTTACGATAGGCAATATCCCTCAAGTTCAAAGCGAAGTTGCGATTGTTGTCTGTATTAGAATAGGAGATATCCGACTTAAAACGAATACGGTCAGATACAATATAATCCAAGTTAATACGTGTACTAATTCTTTTTAAGTAAGTTCCAATTGTAGTTCCGGTTTGGTCCAAATAACCCAATGATGCATAATACCTTGCTTTTTCACCACCACCGGTCATAGATATATTATGATCCTGCGTAGTACCAACCTGGGTAATTGCTTTAATCCAATCTGTATTTTTACTATAATTGTTAAACCAATAAGGATCGTTGGGATCGTATTGAAATTCCTTAACATTTTGTGTATTTAAAGCAGTACCTGTTGAATTCATATACGCTTCAGGTATCAATGTTGAATATTGATCACCGGAGAGCATGGGGATTGCTTCTGGTTGCTGTGTTATGGACGATTTGTTAGTATAGGTAAAGGCAGGTTTTCCTACAGCTCCCCGTTTAGTGGTAATAACTACTACACCGCTCGCAGCCCTTGAACCCCAAATAGCAGTGGAAGCAGCATCTTTCAAAATGGTAATATCCTTGATATCAGTAGGAGCGATATTCAATAAACTAGCGTAGCCCATTTCATCGGCAGATCCAAAATTGAAATCAGAGGGTATGGAAGTTTCATAAGGCATTCCATCAACCACAATCAATGGATCATTAGAACCATTAATAGATGAGGTACCTCTAATACGAATTTGCATACCTGCACCAGGATCACCTGAATTGGCCGCAATATCTACCCCAGACAACCTGCCCTGCAATGCCTGGTCGATAGATGCTACTTGCATCTCCTCCATTTCCTTAGCACTTATATGCACTTGTGCGGTAGTTAACTCGCGCTCTGAAATTTGTATCATTCCGTTATCCACCTTTCTTTGAGACATCACTACTACCCCACCCATTTCCTTACTATCACTCTGCATTGTAATATTGAAAACAGTCCGCGTGTTTACAGATAATTCCTGTGAAAGAAATCCAATATGGGTAAACGATAATTTATTTTTTGTATTGGAAAATTTCATGACAAAATTACCCTCCACATCCGTTTTTACAGCATGGATTGTTCTTCCATCACCATCTACTTCGGCAACCGTTACATCAGCTGTAGCCCTTTTATTAACACCCAAAACTCTTCCCTGAACGGTACCTTTTTGAGCCAATACAGCATTTGCAAACAATATTGCAAATAACAGGCAGCTTATTTTTGTAATTAATTCTTTCATTATACAATGACTTTTTTTGTTTTTTATATAGCTTTTAAAAGGCCCCTTTATTCAATAGTTTAATATTTCAAATAATTATCAACCAAGTGGATGACGGTACGGTTGGATAAATTATTGCTCAATGCATTTACCAACCTTGCTTTTCTATTGAAACCATCTCCCAATTCAAAAATACCTCCGGGATATAGTATAGCAAATGTTACCGGATCGCCCGCTGCGTTTCGAAGTAAGGAAGGATAAGAACCGATATCTATACCATTAGCCACTACTGTTCTTTTATCCATGATATGGTATTGAACAAATTTTTCAACCAATAATTTATCTGCTGTAAGCGTAGGGGTGAAATTGGGTACAGCAACTGTACCAGGCAACAAACCAGCGGTGATAGCCTGTATCATGGCTGCTTTATTAGGAACGAATATTGTATAAAAAGACCCAGCCGCTACTCCATTGATTTCATTGGAAGCAGTATTGAAAGCAGTTGAGTTTTTTAAATAATTCCAGAAATAATTAAACTCTGATGTCACAGGTGTACCTAGAAGAGACAAGTCGGTTACAATTGACTGGAAAGGGAAATAAAGCAGGTCATTGATATAGACCACTTTCCCATTTAATGAATTCTTTACACTATCAATGGTAATACTAGCATTGCGCTGAATACTGCCTGCAGTAAAAACCTTATTGCCATCATATTTAATATACTCTCCTCCAAAGGTTTTTATGATTCCACTAAAACCAGCGGTACCGATATTGGCCAATTCATTATTAGGAGTTTCTACTACACTGGTATACAACATCCGCATTAAATTAAGCCGATTACTATCGTTGACTGAAACGGCTCCTCCTACAGGATTAATATATTGCCACGCATTGGTAGACGTATTGTAACTATAGCCTTTTGCAGCTATTACCGCATCCGACATCATAAATAAAGTGTACTTCACATTCGAGTTGGTAATAATTGGCTTCAATTCCATATCCAACAACATCGTCATAATGCGATAGTTTGGATTCAGATAAGCTTTCCCATAAACGGTTGAAAACACATTGGGTTCATTTATTTTTTTAGTGCCGTAAAAAATACCGTTGCTTAAAATTTTCTTGTCAACAATATCTGTTGCAGCGTTCATCTTTGCAGACTCCCCTAAGAAATTATAGGAATTATTAAATTTACTTGGCCATACCGTAGATTGCCACATATGTGCATTTAACAAATCTGCAATAATTGACAAGGGTAATGAATTCAATGTTGGATATTGCTGTAAAACCACCGTATTGATATACTTATTCAAAGAATCATTGGTAGGTACAAACATGGTCCATCCTTCCTTTTGTCCGTCATTATCCTGTAGCTTAAAGTAATTCTCATTATTAGGAGAAAATGCAAGCAAATTAGAATACACTTTTGCAGAGACGTCATCCGATGCACCCTTTAATACCTGGTATCTTTGGGTAGCACTTGTACTTTTTACAAATAACACCATAAATCTCTCCAAAATGCTTCTGAACACACTGTACTCCGGTTTATTACGCAAATATTGATCAATACTTTTAGCCGGCACCACTACCTTATCTATGATATGAATCACCCCGTTTTCTGCAGCGATATCCTGTTGAGTAACTCTAGCGTTGGCAACATTAAATCCACTAAAGGTTGAATTGGGATAAAAATAACTATAGTCTGCAGCAGACAATCCGCTTGCCGCCAAAAATTCAGCGGTAAAATATGGAATGTATTTATTGTTATTGTCGGCCAATACAAAAAAGCTATTAGTCGTTCCGTTATTGTTTCGGTTAGAAGCAATTGCTTTTACAGCCACCCCGGTAGAAGTCGTATCATTGTAAAAACCGGTGTAGTAAGCTGTACGCCTTTTAAAAGCGATATTAGGCACCCAGCCAAGTGTAGATTGGTAATCATCTATGCGGCTTTTTTCAAAACCATTGTACACCAATAAATATTGAACCACCATTTGTGCAGTGGTAGAATCAACTGCAGCAAAAGAACTAAAACCACGTTCTTTTATAAAGCTGGCAAATTCAGTATCAGCAGTGAATGCTGAATCAGAAGGAGCAAAAATGGTCCAGTAACCTGCAGTTCCTAGCGTATTTTTATACCCTGCCTTGTCAATCAAGGACAATAAATTTGTGAATTTCCCCTTGGCCACCAATTGCTGATAAATAGGCGGTTCCAGTGAAGCCGGACGGGCGTAAAATTCATCAAATGATTTATTACGGCAATTCGAAAGTACTGCCGTAAGCGTTAAAAGGAGAAAAACCCTCTGGATTAATTTATTCATGATTTATATAGATAATTAATTGCCGTTATTAAATGAACAGGTTCTATAAGATAAAACTTTTATCTAATTGAAAATTTTAAAATGGTTGGTAAAATGTACTGCTGAATAAGCCAATACAAGGATCCCTAAAAGAGTAACAAAATATATAGTAGCAAGCATCTCAAATATTTTAGTTAGTATGGTAAAAGGCAGCAGTTAATACAATACAGTAAATCTTATATGACTTCAAAAAAAACAGCCGATTTACAAAGTGAAATTAATGTTAAATTGACATTTAACCATCCTGAATTGTAATTTAGAGGGTAAAATCTACGCAAACGTTCCCGAATATTATAAAATATACTACTATGAATAAGGTTGTATCACGCAGTTAATAATTACCTAAACAAAAAAAATATTTCCGCTTGATATAGTAAATTGGGGAAAGTAAATAAATAGGTGTTAAGACATTACCATCTTTCTGTTTAATAATAAATACAGGTGGTACATATTTCATCAAACACTTGTAGAGTGGTGCATTTCAGTACTACAGGGCAGATTAAATGTAAATACAAATCTCTCGGATTTGCTACTTGTCCGTCAGTTTGGAGGATAATAAAAATGCTACAATATCTGCCAGATTTTTTTCAGTAATACCGGTGGTAATCGGTTCAGGCATTAGGCTTTTTTGCTGCTTTTTCTTTGAACTAATTTTGTTTTGTGCAATAACATGTTGAACACCGGAAATATCTTTTATTACAATCGACTGTTTATTTTCTGAAATCAAAAATCCAAATACAGATTCCCCCTCTACTGTATTCACCAGCCAGGGCTCATAGCCAAAAACAATGGCAGCGCTGGGATTGACAATAGCATCTAGTAATGAGATTTTATCAAATTTTTTACCAATACTGGTAAGTTCTGGCCCAATCATATTCCCTGTCAATTCAACAC
>CANJAW010000050.1:0-10962 GCA_947472215.1 Chitinophagaceae bacterium | reverse complement strand
TCAGCCCCGTAATGGCGGATGATTTAATGAATTCATCCGCTTTCATGCAAATTTACGAAAACTATTTAGTTCGGCTTTTAAAACTCTTCTGCAATACATTTGCAATGCTAATTTTAACAAAATCGATCTATGTTACCCCAGCATTATTATACCATACGAAAGAAGGAATTATCCTCCACTACTAACTTACTGCTTAGAAAAAAGGCGCAATTAGGCTGGGCAAGGTTTTTTGTGATGATGGGCATCTTTACTTCCGGATACTTTTTGCTAAATATTAGCATCATTTATACAGTGCCCGTCCTGCTTTTATCGATCATTTTTGTACGACTGGTTTATGCAGATGTAGATAATAAAAAAGCCATTTCCAATACCCAGCAGCTAACCCAAATCAATGCCGACGAATTAACCGCTTTGTCGGGTATTTACAACCATTTCGAAGATGGAGCAGTTCACCAACCCCATCTTCACGACTATGCCAATGACCTAGACCTATTTGGCAAAGCATCCCTTTTTCAATACATCAACCGGACTGCTTCTGAGATGGGAAGTAAAACACTAGCTGATTGGCTACTGTCACCAGCAACCGATACAGTGATTTTGCAACGTCAGCAAGCCATTCAGGAACTGGCTTCCAACACCCCATGGCGACAGCAATTGCAAGCTTTGGGAAAAGAAAAAAAAATCGCAAGCTCCACCAAGGAACGCTTACAAGAATGGATAAACGAAAAAACTGTTTTTTTGCAACAACCATTTTGGCGAACCCTTCAATACCTCATCCCGCTAATCATGTTATCGGCTATTGTGCTGAATTATGTTGACCTGGTTGCTAATCCTACAAGGAATTATTTTTTGTTGGCGTCGGCTGTGTTGGCCTACTTTATCAGCAAAAAGGCAATCTCGCTTCATCAACAACTTTCAAAAATGTCAGCTGAATTGTCTGTACTGGCCGATAGTATTCAACTCATTGAAAACAGTAGTTTCCATTCCGAATTATTGCAAAACTTGCAGCAGAAATATGCTATCGAAAAAGGAAAAGCATCGAAGGAATTAAAGCAACTCGAAAAGATTTTGGCAAGAATGGACTACCGACTCAATCCGGTCATATTTATCCCATTGGCCATCCTGGTGCAATGGGATTTACAACAGATAATGGCATTAGAAAAATGGAAAAAAAGAAACCAGCAAAACATGGCGATATGGTTTGATGTATTGGGAGAACTGGAAGCGCTCAGCAGCTTATCTACCCTGCATTTCAACCACCCAGACTGGTGTTTTCCCGAACTAAAAAAAGAACATTTTTCGATTAGCGGTACTGAGGTTGGCCATCCCCTTATTCATGCTACAAAAAGAATCAATAACCCGATCGCCATTAATCAATCTGGCGAACTGATGCTAATTACCGGAAGTAATATGGCGGGTAAAAGTACCTATCTACGCAGCATAGGAATTAATGTGGTATTAACCATGATGGGCTCGGCGGCTTGTGCAAAAAGCTTTTCCCTTTCGCCCGTACAGCTCATCACCAGTATGCGGATTGCAGATAATCTGGAAGAGAATACCTCCACCTTTTATGCAGAATTAAAAAAACTAAAAACGGTAATTGAAAAAGTAAATAACCATGAGCCGATTTTTATTTTGTTGGATGAAATTTTAAGAGGTACCAATTCACTAGACCGGCATACTGGATCGGTGGCATTAACCAAACAACTGATCAAACAAAATGCCGCCGCCATCATCGCTACCCATGATGTGGAGCTGGCGAATATTGAAAAGGACTATCCAGCAAACATCTTGAACTACCATTTTGATGCGCAGGTAAACAACGATGAATTGTACTTTGACTACTCACTAAAAAAAGGCATCTGCCAATCAATCAATGCTTCGATTTTGATGAAGAAAATGGGGATTGAATTGTAAGTTAATTTGAATTCCATTTTGTCCATAGTAACCAATCAATGGTTGGTGAATTTTTTATTTACTTAAACAAGTAACAACATTGATGTTTGATTTATCGACATCCTTACAGAAGGAAATCAATCACAGTGATACCGGCATTGTAAAATATGAAGCCGCCGTTCGTTGATCTTATAAATCAATCGGTGTTCCTGGGTTATTCTTCTACTCCAGCAACCCGCATAATTACCTTTCAATGGCTCAGGCTTACCGATACCCTTATTAGGTGAGCGCAAACAATCTTTAATTAATTCATTCACTCTTTCAAGGATTTTTTTATCCTGCTTTTGCCAATGGCAATAATCTTCCCATGCATTGGTTTGCCAAACTAATTCCATTTTGCTTACCCAATTAATGAATGAGTTTCAAATTGACCCTTATCCATTTGCTCAATGGCTTTATCTAGTCGATTTCGATTGCTTACGGATTGAATAACATGTAATGTCTCTTGAATGGCATTGTATTCTTCTAAGGCCATTACCACTACGTTTTTTCCCTTACTCCTCGAAACCACCACTATTTCAGCGTCATCATTCACCTTATTCAAACTCTTGGTAAGGTTTTTTCTGAATTCGGTATAATTTACAACTTCCATAAAATCTCATTTAAGTACCAATTTAAGTACTTTTTTTAAAGAAACAATAATTAATTTTTACAAAATAAACAAGTCGCAGCCCCCAGTAGAACATAACACAAATTGCTACTTTACTCCCTTCTGTTAAAAACTTCCCAAAGGCAATAAAATGGGGGTTTAACGCATTTTTGACCCTAAAAAATCCTACCTTTGCCCTCCCGTTAAAAAACCGGGATTTATATTATGTCATTTAACCATTTTAAACAACTAAACGCAGATGCACAGGAAGGATCAGCTACCAACGATGGTGCTGAAACTGCTGCGGTAACAAATGTGCCTGTTGAAGCGGCTGTCGCTGAAAAAGCTCCCTACATTCCAAGAGTAGTTACTGCTCATGATGACTTTGATTGGAGTGTTGACAAACGCAACGTTTCAAGTTACAACAAAGAAGAAAAAGCCAAGTATGACACTGTGTACGACAACACGTTCAAACAGATCAACGATGGCGAAATGATTCAGGCTACTATTGAAGCCATCACCAAAACGGATGCGGTGGTAAACATCGGATTTAAAAGTGACGGTTTGATTTCTCTGAATGAATTCAGGGATATCCCCGGCGGATTAAAAGTAGGCGACGTTATTGAAGTAATGGTGGTTGAAAAAGAAGACAGAGATGGCAACCTAAACCTTAGCCGCAAACAAGCCCGTACCAGCAGAGCCTGGGAAAGAATTGTGGAATTGCACAAAACCGGCGAAATCGTTACCGGTATTGTTACCAGCAAAACCAAAGGCGGTCTTATTGTGGATGTATTTGGTATGGAAACATTCTTACCAGGTAGCCAGATCGATGTTAAACCAGTTACAGATTACGATCAGTTTGTTGGTAAAACAATGGAATTTAAAGTGGTTAAAATCAACGAGACCATTAAAAATGCTGTTGTATCTCATAAAGCACTTATTGAAAGTGATATCGAAGCACAACGTGCAGAAATCATCGGTAAATTGGAAAAAGGACAAGTATTGGAAGGAACCATCAAAAACATCACCGACTTCGGTGCGTTTCTTGACTTGGGCGGCCTAGACGGCTTGTTGTACATCACTGATATTTCATGGGGACGTATTAACCATCCAACAGAAGTGTTGAAGATGGACCAGAAATTGAATGTGGTAGTATTAGATTTTGATGATGACAAAAAACGTATCAGTCTTGGTCTAAAACAATTGACTCCGCATCCTTGGGATACACTGAGCGAAACCATTAAAGAAGGTGAAGTAGTGAAAGGTAAAGTAGTGAACATCGAAGACTACGGTGCTTTCCTTGAAATTATGCCTGGTGTAGAAGGTTTGGTACACGTAAGTGAAATTACTTGGGCCAATACCCCTATCAACGCAAAAGAATTCTTTAAGCTCAATGATGAGTACGAAGCCAAAATTGTAACCTTGGATAAAGACACTCGCAAGATGAGTCTTTCCATCAAGCAAATGGCCAATGACCCATGGAGTGAAATTGATGTGAAGTTTCCTGAAAATAGCAAACATGCGGGTACCGTTAAAAACATTACTCCTTACGGCGTATTTGTTGAATTGGCTACCGGTATTGGTGGAATGATCCATATCAGCGATTTAAGCTGGTTGAAACGCTTCAATAACCCTAACGAATACACTAAAGTAGGCGAGTCAATCGACGTGATCATCATGAACATTGATAAGGAAGGACGCAAACTTCAGTTAGGACACAAACAAATTGAAGAAGATCCATGGAATTCATTGGAAAGCACTTTCCCTGTAGGAAGCATCCATGAAGGTACTGTTACCAAAAAAGACGATAAGGGAGCTGTTGTACAATTACCTTACGGATTGGAAGGTTTCGCACCTAACCGTCACCTTGCAAAAGAAGATGGTAAGAGCATTGGTGCTGATGAGATTGCTCAGTTTATGGTGATTGAATTTGACCGTAATGACAAACGCATCGTACTTAGCCATACCCGTTTATGGGAGCAAGTAATTGAAGAAGAAAAACAAGCTATTGTTAAAGAAAAGAAAGCAGATGCTGATGTTACCAAAAAGGCAGTTAAAAATCTACAGAGCAAAGTAGAGAAATCAACCTTAGGTGATTTGGGCGTTTTGGCTGGTTTGAAAGCTAAAATGGATAATGCGGCAGCTGATTCAGCACCCGCTACCGAAGAAGCTAAAGAAGAACCTACCGCTGAGTAATTTCTGATAGTAACTGAATAGTATCCCATTGCGAAAGCAATGGGATTTTTTTTGCCCCCCCTCGCAACTTTTACAGAATACTTTCATTAAAACGGAAGGATGGGTTATCCGTTTGAACTACCTTTGCAGCATGGATAATTTTCAAAAATATTCCCGCTTGATGTTATTAATAATAGGAAGCTTTATTAGCTTAATTGTTTTTATAGCACTGCTGATTTTTGTATTCAGATTGTTTTCCATCACCGTATTCCATATCCCCGGATTTGATTTGTTTTTTCAATACGTTATCATCTGCATTCCGTATTTACTCTTTTTTGCTGCCTACTATTACTTATTCAGAAAAATTAAATTATCTAAAAGTAAAGCCTCCAGAGTAATAGCCAGGGCGCTTCTGTCAGCAGGATGCGCTACCTGCGTATTTACCCTTGTACTATCCACCGCCCTATTTTTGCATGTAAAAAATGATGCGATGAAAGTATATGAAGATAATGGCCATTACGCACTCATCATTCAAATTGTACTCATTTTTTTAACCTCGGCAACACTTGCCAGCGGAGATGAAAAAGAAAAAGATTGGATGCAGAGAAAGGGTTAACGGATAACTGAATAATGGATAATGGATAACTGATAACTGATAGTGGTCGGATCGGAAATAATTATTTTTTCAGAAAAAGAATGATACTGGATAGCTGAAAACTGATAACTGATAGTGGTTGAATCGAAAATAATTATGTTTTCAGAAAAAGAATGATACTGGATAACTGAAAACTGATAACTGATAGTGGTCGAGTCGGAAATAATTATGTCTTCAGAAAAAGAATGATACTGGATAACTGAAAACTGATAACTGATAGTGGTCGAGTCGGAAATAATTATGTTTTCAGAAAAAGAATGTTACTGGATAACTGAAAACTGATAACTGATAGTGGTCGAGTCGGAAATAATTATGTTTTCAAGAAAAATATACTAGCAAAAAATAAAGGGAATTGACTTTTAAAATCCAGCATGCTATTTCTTAAAAAAAGCAAGCTCCTAAATTGTAAGAACTTTCAGTTTTCAGTTAACCAGTTTTCAGTTTTCAGTTAACTAGTTATCAGTTCGCAGCAATCGCCTTGGCAGCAACCCACCCCGTAGTCCAGGCATTTTGAAAGTTGAAACCTCCTGTTACACCATCTACATTTAACACTTCTCCTGCGAAAAACAAACCTGGTACAATTTTACTTTCCATACTAGCATGTTCCACCTCTTCCAATGCAATTCCTCCAGAGGTGACGAACTCTTCCTTGAACGTAGTTTTGCCATTTACACTAAACTCCTGCGCACATATATTTTTGATGAGTTTGTTTTGCTCTTTTGCCGGCAGATCGGCCCAACGGCTATTTTCGTTTACCCCTGACTGTTGTAGTAAATATTCCCATAAGCGCTGGGGCAATAAAAAAGGATTTCGATTGCTTATTTTTTGAGCTGCAATATCAAAACGAATCAGTTGGAATTTATCTTTTAGGGTTTGCTCATTATAGGCAGGCAACCAATTTACCACCATTCCAAATTGCCAATTTTTTGCTGCCAATTCTCTTGCACCCCAAGCAGATAATTTTAAGATGGCAGGTCCGCTCATACCCCAATGGGTAATCAACAATGGGCCTTCTTCTGCCAATTTACTCCCCATAATCTTTACCTGTACCCTTTCTACTGAAATCCCCATTAGCGCATTGATTGGATTGCCCGGCATATTAAAGGTAAATAAGGAAGGAACGGGTGCCTCAATGGTATGCCCTATTTGATGAAGCCATTCAAACTGTGTTGACTTGGGATAGCCTCCACTAGCAATGCATAAAAAATTGGACACTAGGGTTGTGTCGTTTGAAAATATAAGTTCGAAGCCATCACTTATTTTTTTTACCGCCTTTACTTCTTTATTCATCAAAATTTCAACTCCATATCGATTGGCTTCTTGCAGCAAACAATCCACAATCGTTTGGGAATTATTGGAAATAGGAAACATTCTACCATCAGATTCAGTTTTTAACTCAACGCCCCTATCCTTGAACCAGGCAATGGTATCAGTAGTAAAAAAATGATGGAATGCTTTTTTTAAAAAACTAGCTCCGCGGGGATATTTTTTAATCATCTCTGCTATACTAAAGCAGGCATGGGTTACATTGCAACGACCACCACCACTAACACGAACTTTACTTAACAATTTGTTAGTTTTTTCTACTATCACCACTTCCAGCGATGGAGACAAGCGGGCAGCATTAACCGCACAGAAAAAACCAGCCGCTCCACCCCCCACAACAATTAAGCGCTTTTTTTTCATGTTTACCTAATTGAATATAAGGAAGATGACGTAACAAGAAATTCAAAACATAAAAACTACTATAAAAGTTTTTCCGACGAAGTAAATGTACTTCAACGTGTAGTTGGCGGATGAATTAATAATCTGAGAATAAATAAGGATTCGATTTTTCCGCAGCCTCAATCTCTACAAAAGAGGAAAGGATATCTGCTTTACCCCGCTGAATACAAATCGTATGCTCATAATGAGCAGCAGGTTTGCCATCCTCCGTTCTAATCGTCCAACCATCCTTATCATGAAATATATTCTTTGTACCGAGATTAATCATAGGTTCAATGGCAATCACCATTCCTTCTTTTAATTTTGCCCCCGTTCCTCGTTTACCGTAATTAGGTACCTGAGGATCTTCATGCAAATGTCTGCCAATTCCATGTCCTACCAATTCCCTCACCACTCCATAACCATGCGCTTGCTCAGTGGCAAACTGAACAGCATAAGCGATATCACCCACTCGGCTACCATGGGTAGCTTTTTCGATACCTTTTAAAAGAGATGACTTAGTGGCAATAAGCAATTGCTTTATTTCAGGAGAAATTTCGTTGAGCGCAAAAGTGTAGGCACTATCCCCATGGAAATTATTTTTATATACTCCTACATCTACAGAAACAATATCTCCTTCCTTCAAAATATCCTGTGTAGGAAAGCCATGTACAACCGCATCATTCACCGAAATGCAACAGGCAAACGGAAAATCTTGGTAGCCTTTAAAAGAGGGCGTTGCGCCATGATCGCGAATAAATTGCTCCGCAATTTTATCCAATTCTAAAGTGGAAATTCCCGGACGTATAATTTTAGCTACTTCAGCCAGCGTTTTACTAACCAGTAAACTACTTTCCCGCATTAATTCGATCTCAGCCTTAGACTTATAATGGATCATAACGTATACAAATTTAAAAATAAACCCCGACTTTTTATGTCGGGGTTTTAAATATTTATGTTTGAATTTTCAAAGCAGCAGCTACTGAAGAAACAAAAACAGTAAAGGAAATAAATATAATTACATTCCTGGGGCCGTCGTTTGTCTTCCCTGAATCCTTCCAGTACTCATCAATCCATCATATTGACGCATTAATAATTGGGTTTCAATCTGTTGCAAAGTATCTAGGATAACGCCTACCATAATCAATAAAGAAGTACCGCCATAGAAACTAGCAAAGCCCTGCTGAGTTTTAAATACCAATTGGAAAATACCAGGCAAAATACCTACAAATGCCAGCAAAACAGCACCTGGTAAGGTAATTCTATCCATAATAGTACCAATATAATCAGCCGTTGGTTGACCCGGTTTAACACCTGGAATAAAACCATTATTTCTCTTCAAATCTTCCGCCATTTGCTTAGGATTAAAGATCAGGGCCGTATACAAAAAGGTAAATGCGATAACACAAATAGAATACACCACCATATAAACCACATTGGTATGATCGGTAAAATATTTAGCCCATCCGCCACCAGTGAACCCAGAGAATATCGTTGGTAAAAAAAGAATTGCCTGAGCAAAGATGATCGGCATTACACCAGAAGCATTTACTTTTAAAGGTAAGAAGTTTCTAGCACCACCGAATTGCCTGTTGCCAACAATTTGTTTAGCATAGTTAACAGGTACCCTTCTGGTTCCTTGAATCAGCATTACCAAGCCCATAATAATAGATATTAAAAAGGCTATTTCAATTAAAAATATCAGTAAACCACCACCACCACGGGTAGCACGAGAAGACCACTCTTGAATAAATGACTGTGGAAGTCTGGCCAAAATACCCATCATAATAATGATAGAAGTTCCATTACCCAAACCTTTATCGGTAATTTTTTCACCCAACCACATTACAAATAAAGTACCCACAGTAAGAATAACAACCGTGGAAACCACAAAATAGGCACTAAAAGAAGGTATCAAAGCTTCTGCGTTGCCTGGACTTTTAAGGTAGCCGATATAAGCAGCCGCCTGAAAAGCGGTAACGATCACCGTTAGGTAACGGGTCCATTGATTGATTTTTTTTCTTCCACTCTCTCCTTCCTTTTGTACCTTCTGCATTTGAGGAACTAAAATGGTCATCAACTGCATAAAGATAGAAGCGGAGATATAAGGCATGATACCCAAAGCGAAAATGGAAGCTTTGGAAAAAGCTCCACCTACAAAAGCATCTAACAAACCTAACATACCACTCTTAGTGCTTTCTGTTAAATTAGCCAATTTATTAGGATCAATACCCGGAAGGACAATGTATGAACCAATACGGTAAATAAAAATCAACAATAAAGTGAATAATATTTTATTCCGTAGCTCTTCAATGCTCCAGATGTTTTTTAGTGTTTTAATGAACTTCTTCACAGACTTGAAAAGATTTAAATGTTTGCGTTAAATGAAAAAAGACGCTTTTCATACCTACCCAAAAATGGCAAGCAGGATCGCGTCTGTAAATATCGGAAAATTATTTAACTATTTCAACTGAACCTCCAGCGGCTTCGATTGCTGCTTTAGCGGTAGCACTTACAGCATTCACTTTAAAGCTAAATTTACCTTTTATTTCACCTACCCCTAAAATCTTTACATTATCATTTTGGCTAATTAAACCATTGATATACAAATTTTCAAGCGTAAACTCTGAAATACTGTATTTTTCAGCATAGTGATCCACCTGACCAAGATTGATTACCTTGTATTCAACTCGATTGATATTTTTGAACCCACGTTTAGGAACACGGCGTTGAATAGGCATCTGTCCGCCTTCAAAACCCATTTTACTCTTATAGCCTGCACGACTTTGTCCACCTTTGTTACCCTTTGTAGAAGTTCCACCTTTACCACTTGCTTCACCACGACCAATACGTTTCGCTTTATGCGTTGCTCCTTTGGCTGGTCTTAAATTGTGTAATTTCATGTTTATTTGATTTTGTACTTACGGGGTATCACCCCTCGCAATTTAATTGATAATTATTTAGTTGACAGCTGGTTAAATTGAGAATGAAAATAAACTTTAATAGAAAAGATTTATCATTAATCCATTACCAGTTATCAATTTATTTAAGCTAACTCTTCTACTTTAATAAGATGATTCACTTTACGAACCATTCCTAAAATTTGAGGAGTTCCCATCACTTCAACAGAAGCGTTCATTTTTTTTAAACCTAAAGCTACCATAGTTCTCTTCTGGCGTTCAGGCCGGTCGATTACACTTTTAACTTGTGTTACTTTTATCTTTTTCATGCCACTGTACCCCGAAGGGAATTTTGTTATTGATTAGAGAAGATTGATAACCTATAGGACGATGTCGAAATAGAGTAACAATTATCCGTTGAATACTTTCTTAAGTGAAATCTGACGAGTTTTTGCAACAACAATTGGTTCACGAAGGGTAGCCAATGCTTTCACCGTTGCCTTTACCACATTATGTGGATTGGCTGATCCAAGACTTTTTGCCAATACATCCGTAATTCCCGCTGCTTCCAATACTGCTCTCATACTACCTCCAGCAATTACACCAGTACCATGTGCCGCTGGTTTAATGAATACTTTTGCAGCGCCTTCTTTAGCTAACTGGTCGTGAGGTATCGTACCATGCCTTACCGGAACTTTAATCAAATTCTTTTTTGCATCTTCGATACCTTTAGTGATGGCTTCCTGAACCTCTTTAGCCTTACCTAAACCTTGTCCAACAATACCTGCACCATTACCTACCACCACTAATGCAGAAAAACTGAAGGCACGACCACCTTTGGTTGTTTTTACAACACGGTTGATAGAAACTACTTTTTCTTTTAACTCGAGATCTCCCGCTTTAACTCTGTTATCGTTTGCTTTTAACATGTATAGTTCTTATTAGAAAATTAAAAATTAAAATTGCAATCCACCTTCTCTTGC